>DYNO01000282.1 GCA_020721025.1 Thiomargarita sp.
ATACTCCTCTCCCCCCTTCTCGCTACCGTCAATAATAGCTTGACTATGTACTAGCATCAAACCACACCTTCACGAAAGCATCCGGGTTATTCTTATCTCCCCACGTAACATCAGAAGGATTGGCATGAAAATATCCCCAAAATACTTTATCCCCACGAGAGGTTGTATCGTTTCCACCTTGTACCCACAAGGCATTAATTGAGCCTTTCTCCTCAGACTTAATTATTGCCCCAACTTGCAACTGCTCGGTCACATTATTCATGTCTGCGAGCACTGACAGCGGCATAATAAGCATAAAAAAGCTAAAAAAAAGTGACCCAAAACACCCAGCCACACTCAACAAAAAGATGAGTTTAGCCGACATGCGCGCCAAACTTCGCCATAGTACATTCATGATCAAACGCCCTCCATTCGTTGCCGAAAATGAAATTAACAAACAATGTGAATTGATACAACAAAAAATCATCAGACAATTCAATTATAGCAGGCTTTTTATCGCACCTCTTACACTTACTTTAATTTGGTGCGAGCATCCAATGTTTCTTGGCGAGTCAGTCATGTCAGGGGTAAAATGAATTTTTATATTGCCCATCGTATTCATGAAATTTGATGGGCAACGACTGATTTCAAACTGCCCCGCCCCACAAAATCTCAGCCACTTCAGGATATTGCATCACAAAACGCACCGTCACGCCTTCCTTGATGTAATCGGGCAAATCGTCAAAATCTCGCTTATTCGCATGAGGTAAAATCAAATCGTAAATTTTCACCCGCCGCGCCGCAATCACCTTTTCACGAATCCCACCCACCGGTAACACCTGACCCGTCAAGGTTAATTCACCGGTCATTGCAATATTTTGTGGCACTTCAAGATTTTTTGCTAAGGATAACAAGGCACTCGCCATCGTAATTCCGGCACTGGGGCCATCTTTCGGTGTCGCGCCCGCTGGGACGTGTAAATGCAAGAAAGCATTCTCAAAAAAGCTGCGACTTACACCAAATTTTTCCGCTTCCGATACGATGTAACTGTAAGCAATTTCAGCAGATTCTTTCATCACATCGCCCAATTGCCCAGTCAATTTGAAGCCGCGAGTATAATTGTGAATCTGAATCGCTTCAATGCTCAAAGTCGCCCCGCCCATCGCCGTCCACGCCAACCCCGTCACCACGCCCACGCCCTTAATTGCCTGTTCATCTTCAAACAGCGGCTTACCCAAATAATCTGACAAATTCTCCGGCGTGACCGTGATCGGCAACGGCGCGTTTTGCAACAATTTCAGCGCAGCTTTTCGGCTAATCGTGCCAATCCGTTTTTCCAAATTACGCACCCCCGCCTCCCGCGCATAACCTTCGATAATCTGCAACAATGTGTCGTCTGCCACCAATAACTGCTCATCAGTCAAGCCCGACTTTTCCAACTGTCGCCGCACCAGATGCTTTTTGGCAATCTGCAACTTCTCACTGGTCAAATAGCCAGAAAGTTTAATCATTTCCATGCGATCCAACAGCGGCGCGGGAATGGTATCCAATTGATTCGCCGTGCAGATAAATAACACTTTAGAAAGATCAAAGCGCACGTCCAAGTAATGATCCAGAAAATCAACATTCTGCTCCGGATCAAGCACTTCCAACAATGCCGAAGCGGGATCGCCACGATAGGATGCACCAATTTTGTCAATCTCATCCAACATAATCACCGGATTGGCTGACTCTATATCTTTGATTGCTTGAATAAATTTGCCCGGCATTGCTCCGATGTACGTGCGCCGATGTCCCTTAATTTCCGCCTCGTCGTGAATGCCGCCCAAAGAAAATCGGTAAAAATGCCGTCCGATGGTCGTTGCAATTGACCGCCCAATGGAAGTTTTCCCCACGCCCGGCGGACCCACTAACAACAAAATCGTGCCACTGATTGAGCCTTTCAACTTGCCCACTGCCAAAAATTCCATGATGCGATCTTTGACATCCGCCAGCCCTTCATGTTCGCGATCAAGCACTTCCCGCGCCGCGTCCATGTCCAGTTTGTCTTCGGAATATTTGCCCCAAGGCAGCGCAGTCAACCAATCCAAATAGTTACGGGTCACGCCATATTCTGCGGAACCGACTTCGAGCATCGAAAATTTTTCCAATTCCTCATCAATGCGCTTCATCGCAGCTTCGGGCACGGTCAGTTCGGCAAGACGTTTGCGAAATTTTTCAATCTCAGAGGTTTTGTCGTCTTTTTCTAAGCCCAACTCTTTTTGAATCGCTTTGAGTTGCTCGTGCAGAAAGAATTCGCGTTGATGCTTTTGCATCTTTTCTTCCACTTGCTGCCGAATTTCTGCTTGTGCTTTCGAGAGTTGCAACTCTTTATTGAGCAAAAAGAGCACTTTTTCTAACCGCTTCAACAAGGGCAACGTTTCCAAAATATCCTGCAATTCATCGCGACTGGACGTGGTTAAACTGGCAGCAAAATCGGCAAGCGGCGAGGGTTCATCTGGGCTGAAACGTTGCAGAAATACTTTTAATTCTTCATGATATAGCGGATTGAGTGGCAGTAATTCTTTGATAATATTGATTATTGCTAAAACATACGGCTTCGATTCTTCTTTATCCGAGCGCGGTTCTGGGTGATAAACCGGTTGCACGACAAACGGACGTTGTTGCGATAGCCATTCTTCAACCCGAAATCGTTGTAATCCTTCCACCACGATTTGTATTTTGTCTTCAAATTCAGCCACTCGGTGCACGCGACATGCCGTTCCCATGCGATAGAAATCATCAGGTTGCGCATCCAATGGATTTTCATTTTTCACCACCAACAAACCGACTAATTTTTGTGGCGTTTCGGTAATTGCATTAATCGTGTCAATCCACGGCGCGCTGTCGATGACTAACGGTATGACTTGATGAGGAAAAAAGGGACGGTTAAATAGCGGTAAAATATGCAATTCATTCGGCAATGCGTCCTTGTAAGAAATAATTTCTGTGACATTTTGGGGGGCAGGCGATGGTTCCGGTGGCACGGTGACGGGTTCGGTTTCTGGCACAGAGACGGGCTCGGTGGGGGGCGAATTTTCACGGGATTCTGTCGTGGTTTCTTGGGGAGGATTTTCAGTGATTTCAGGATTTTCGTTGTGCATAGGGAAGTCGGTCGCAGAATAGTGTTTCATGCAGATGTGAGTTAGTTCCTGTTACCAAATTAGCTATATTTAGTTCAATATAGCTATATATGA
>DYNO01000283.1 GCA_020721025.1 Thiomargarita sp.
ACAATCCGTGTACCTTCCAAATCCGTATGAAAAGTTTCAGACGCTTCAAATTCCATTTTAAACTTTTTACTGCCAAACACAAAATCTTGATTCAAAGCAATTTTATCGAATCCAAAACTTTGAATCGGATCACGCTTGGCACGAAAACTCACTTGCTGAACTTTGCCTATTTTCAAGCATTTAGCTTTGGCATTTTTAACAGCGTTGCAAGCATCAGACATCGCATGTTCACGAATCCGTTGTGGACAATCCATCGCCCAATCAGGAATATCATCGCCTTTTTGTACAACTTTTCTCACATCATAAAGCGAGGCTTTCGTACCTTCTTGACGTAAGTAGTTGATAGTACGATTATACCACCATCTTGACAAACCCAAATATCTACGAGCTTGTTGTCGGTTTTTTGGGTAAATCCGTATCTTCTTTGATCTGACGACTGTACTTTCTAAGTCCATACAATCGACAAGAGAAGACGATGGATAAGAGGTCTTGGACAAGTTCTGCTTGTGATGACAACGGACTTTCATTGAGAACCACGATGGTGCAATTGTACTTTTTGGCAATAGATTCAACAAGTTCAAATCCGAACCGACACAGCCTGTCTTTGTGTGTGACAACAATTTCTGCGACATCTCCAGACAGGATTCGTTCCAATAGGGCGTTAAATCCTTTTCTTTTGAAGTTGAGTCCACTGCCAATGTCTGTGATAAGCTCATGATTTGGATATCGGTTTTTTAAAAAAGCTATTTGGTTTTCAAGATCGTCTTTTTGATTCCGAGAGGAAACACGAGCATAAATAATACGGGTTGTAGCAGAAACCACAGAAGACACATCATAAAGCCGTATTCCACCCGGAGTTCGCATTGTCTTTATCCTACCTTGACGATCCCAGTTTCTTAAAGTGCCAGAGCAAACGCCTAGCATTTCTTTTGCTTTCTTTGTATTTACGAACATAGCGCACCTTTGAGATCAGTTGCACTATATTACAACTATTATCAATTATTTTGGTAACAGGAAGCAACTCCAAAAATCAATTCGGAACAGGTTTCAGCAAACCCGATAGGTTGAGATGAGCTTTTTGTAATATCGTCATAAAGATTTTATTACAAAGATTTTAGCAAATTTTTACAGGTCAGTCGTGCGCGTCAGGATTTTCTACAATCCATCGAAATTTTCAAGTCAACCTTATCATTGGCTGTGGCGATGTATTGATTTTAGAATGCTATAATTTCTATTTTCAACCCACCGGAGCTATGATAATGCAAGCCACTTCAACCGATGATCTGATTAATCTGTACTTAACCGATGAAACCAAGTTGTATCAAGATTGGTATGCCTCAATTCAACCGGTACCGGCTGATCCCGATACCACACCATTTGGAATTAAGGAGTCGTTAGACGAATTGAAACAACGCTTTATCCAATAGTTGCAAAACAGCATCGAAAAGGATAGCCAACGATTGCAGTTGCTGAAAGACCAATTATGTAAAAAGTGGTTGCTATTGAAGAAGCATGAAAGTGCGTCCGTACTGGTTAAATTGGTATCGGATATCTTGACTAAACTGAAGTTACCATATTTACCTAATCCTCTTCCTGTTGCGGCAATCTTAGTCCTCTCTGATGTTTTTTTAACTGACCTGTGTGCTGAATATCATTCATGAACCCACTACAACAAACCTTGGCGAAAGCGACGGTCAAAATAGCCATCGGGGGAGGGTTTAAAGGCACAGGCTTTTTTATCACCCCTGACGGTTATATTTTGACCGCATTTCATGTGATTGGGATCACCCCTCCAGAAATCACGGTACAAACGTTTTCTGGCGAATGGTTGCCCGCCCAGTTCGATGCTGCGAAGTCATTGCCACAACAGGATTTAGCCGTGTTGAAAGTCAGTACGCACCCCGCGGTCTGTGTCCCGTTGGGCATCATTTCATCGCAGCAAGTGACTGATAAAGTATTGAGTATGGGTTATCCCTTGGGAGATCGGGCGGATAATCCTCATTTGGGCGTTTATGATGGCACAATCTTTCGCTTGCGTGACGATGGCAAAATTGAAACGGACGCGGTGCGTGGACAGGGACAAAGCGGCGGCTTGTTGTATCATCCTGCCAGTCAGCGAGTGATTGGCGTGGTGGTGGAAGGCTATAAACCAGAGCGCATGATTGCTGGATTGGCGCAACGGTTGGATAGTTTATTGGCACAGTGGGCGGAATTGCCAGACATGACCGCTCGTGTGGCGCAACAGTGGGATAAACAAATGTTAGAAATCAATGCTCAAGTAACACAGGATAAACCAATGGACTGGTTACAGTATCGCTGGTGGTTCATTGGGGCAGCAGGGATTTTGTTGCTATTGGGAATGATTTGGCTCTTGAGTCGTCCAACAACTACGGGAGATTGCAGTCAGATTATCAATGAAGCGGGCAAGGTGGAAATTAACTGTAACTTTGGTACGTCGAAATAGGTGAGGTGACATTATGAGATACGGATTACTAATATTTATCGGTTGGATTGGTTGCTGTTCAGTCAGTTATGGTGCTTTTGAGAGTACGAAGGGCAATTGCAGTCCCATTATCAGCGGTGAAGTGGGCGGCAATGTGACAATTACCTGTACCGACATTTCTGAGAAAGCGTTGGCACAGTTGAATGAGTTTCTGAGCGATTTGCGAACTATTGGTAATTTCAATGATTTGTTAGACATGAAGAATGAGAAACTTCATCGCACTGAGTTGACCTTGCAAGAAAAGATAGCTGAGGCGGAACAGTGGGCGCAGAGGTACAAAGAATTAGAGGGTAGTTTGCAAGCAGAAGATGATAATGAGTTGTCTAAGCAGGCACTGGCAGCGTTACAAGCGGGTGATTTGAACAAGGCGGGGGAATTGTTGGATCAGTTGATTGCCCAGCGCGAGCAAACGGTAGATAAGATGGTAGATAAAGTTGCCAGTGATCATTTCAATCGTGCGGAGGTGTTTGAATTGCAATTTAAATCCATTCAAGCCTTGCCACATGCAGAGAAAGCCTATCGCTACCGTCCAGAAAATACTAGAGTATGCTCATGCGTATGCCTTGCTACTGCAAAACCAAAAGCAGCATGCACAGGCGATTACTATTTATGAACAGAACCTTCAACGGTTACGAGAAAAGGAGGATAAAGCAGGTATCGCAAAGACGCTGAATAATCTTGGTGTGCTCTACAAGAACACGCAACGGT
>DYNO01000284.1 GCA_020721025.1 Thiomargarita sp.
GCTAACTTCCTCAGTTGCGTCACATTTCAGTTGTGGTGAGGATTCTAATGTGGTACGCTTTGCTTGTCAATACTTTTTGGATTATAGACTTGTTTTGCTTGGTGTTAAAGATTTCAAATAGGTTCTATACAATAAATCATAGCAAACTAAAGACAACCATCGAATGAATTTCGATATAAATTAAATATGATTCAATTGCTCGTAATATATTGCTGCTTTTAAATTTCTACATAGTTCAACTCATCTGACTTCTCAATGGAAAGCGATGAGGATTTTTTATCATTTCTATCGTCAAATCAACGTCTAAGTTGCGCCAGTAAAAATGCCCACGCCTCGGCTGCTCCACAGCGAAAATATCCCTTATCTTTGCATCTTGAAACCAAGGAAATTCATCATAGGGCAGGAAAAATTCTTGATTTTCAGTTAATAACCAAACTCCATGCGTTGAAATATGACTCACTTCAACATCCAAAGTGTCTTTTCCAACTGTTAACAAGTTCATCATAGTGTATCTCAATAAGAAGCTCTAATTCTTTTAACTGTTTCCTAGAAAAATGATAATTTGTCGCCAATTCTATTTCAGGTTCAAGCCAAAATTTTGCTTCCCCTTCAGCAGCTTGAACATGAACGTGCATTCTTTCTTCCTCTCGCGAGAAAAAGAAAAAACGATAACCTGACTCACGAAATACCGTTGGGCTCATTTTACATTGTTGACATGATTTTAATCAAAATTTAGAAAGACTCCAACAACTTGAAAAAGTCATTGGAATCTTTAATTATCGCAAATTACACCTTATAGCGCGAATAAATCCATAAATTCATTCACTGGAGTATTTTCTAACGTGGCTTGAGTCGCGCAGATTTCCAAAATCTTAGCAGATTTCTTTTACAGCCTCGGAGCATTGGAACGAGGAACTCTTTGTTTTATTTAAGAAATCTATCGCATCGTCTTGTGTCACAATTCCCTAAACCAATGGCTTTGACACTGGAGCATGGGAACGAGAAAATCTCGTGTTAATGTTTATTAACTTTTTAGGATCGGTTCAAACAATTAGTTGGGATTTTGCACATACGCAGCGATTTCGTTCAATTGAGCATCTGATAAGAAATTGAGCGAACCCATCCCGCCCTTGTTACGAGTGATCGCAGCACGGGTTGCAGTCGCGCTGGCAGCTTCGCGGATATTGCTGGGAGAACGATGACAACTGGTGCAATATTGCTCAAACAAGAGTTTACCACTGGTCGCCGTTGTACCGGCAATGGTAAATTGTCCTTCAAATCCGTCGCCACCATAACCCGCCGGCGACCATACCTTCCAGCGATATTCACCCGCTCCCAAGTTCAGCGAATTTGGTGCAAAATTGTGCAGTCCCTCGTTACACATTGCCCTTTGTTTGACAAAATTATCCCGTGTATCAAGAATATCAATGCAGTAAAAACTATCATTACCACGACAGCCCCATTGCAACAGCGCGCTTGAAGACAAATAAGGTTGCCCGACACAACTTTGCACCGTCACAATTCCCTCATATCCATGACCACCGTAACCGCTCGGAGACCACACCCGCCATCCAAAACGAGTACCCGCTGCCAAGCTATTACTACGTTGCATCTGATTTAAGTAGTCTTTGGGCGAGAAACTGTAGAGATTTTCACCACAAAACAGGGCTTGCAACCACGGATTGACTTGAAACTTGTCATCAGTGATGTCTATGCAATAAAACGTATCGTCACCGCGTTTATCCCATTGAATTCTATCATAACTTGACTCGTATGCAAACAGCGAACTGTGGTAACTTACAAACAGCAGTAAGGCTAAATATTGATTTCTCATTGAACAACTTTGTTAAAAGTAAAGTGACGTTTAATGTCCACAAAATTCTTCTTCGCAAGGAATTCCATCCTTATCCCCATCTATCCGAGTATTTGGGCAGTTACGCAGATAAAAAAGAGCTTCTTCGCAGGAAGTCATTTCATCACACCATGTTTTACCACGACAAGAATATTTCGCGGTGGGTGTGGTGACTGGAACTTCGGGAACGTCAGGCGTTGGCGTAGGTTCAGTCGTTGGGGGTGTAATGACCGGCTTGGTAACGGTAAATTGCCCTTCAAACTGCGCCCAACCGCCGTATCCTGAATTTGACCATACTTTCCAGCGATAATCCGCCGCCGCTAAATCCAATGAAGCCGGAAAAAATTGATGCAGTCCTTCCCCACACATTGCCCTTTGTTTGACAAAATTATCCCGTGTATCAAGAATATCAATGCAGTAAAAACTATCATTACCACGACAGCCCCATTGCAACAGCGCGCTTGAAGACAAATAAGGTTGCCCGACACAACTTTGCACCGTCACAATTCCCTCATATCCATGACCACCGTAACCGCTCGGAGACCACACCCGCCATCCAAAACGAGTACCCGCTGCCAAGCTATTACTACGTTGCATCTGATTTAAGTAGTCTTTGGGCGAGAAACTGTAGAGATTTTCACCACAAAACAGGGCTTGCAACCACGGATTGACTTGAAACTTGTCATCAGTGATGTCTATGCAATAAAACGTATCGTTGCCGCGTTTATCCCATTGAATTCTGTCATAACTTGATTCATAGGCAAACAGCGAACTGTGGTAACTAGCAAACAGCAACAGTGCGACCAAATACGGCTTTCTCATTCAAAATTTCTCCTCAGTACAAGGTTGAGGTTGGATTTCACGTTGATTATCTAGGAGTGAATACTATTCGTGAGCGATGGATTTTTCCGTAAACAAATAATCTTTCAACTCCTTGTCAAAACTTGCATCGTTTCTGCGAATCCATTCCAACACCATTGCCGCATGTTCTTTTTCTTCATCCCGATTATGGGCAAGAATGGCTTTCAATTCCAAGTTCTTACACGCATCCACGCGTTGATTATACCAATCTACCGCTTCCAATTCTTCCATCAGTGATGTGATCGCCCGGTGCATATCTCTTGTATTATCAGAGAGTTCATTAACTGGTTCATGATAACCTTCGTTTGCCATGCTTTCTGCTCCATACCATTTATAATCATCGCATTATAACCGATTCATCGGATTGATTACATCATTCATCAATATCGCCATTTGAAAATATTAAGAGTTACGCAATTGAGAGCAAAGTGGGTATCATGTAGTTATATATGTAGCATGGGTGCAAGTGCTCCACTAAGTCATGA
>DYNO01000089.1 GCA_020721025.1 Thiomargarita sp.
TACTAGTTACATAGACACGAGTGCCTGATGGATTAATTGCTATTTTATCAGCTTGTTTTCCTACAGGCACAGTTGCTACCACATTATTGCTATTGGTATCGATCACGCTGACGTTGTTATTAGCGCCATTGACGACATAGACCATATCCGCCTGAGCAAGCGTTCCAAAACATCCTACGCTCAACAAAATAACGAGTTTAGCGAACCCCGCCATAAATCGCTTTGCAAACGCGCCACTGTTTGCTAACCTTAACTGCCTTTTAGCATATTTCATACATCTACCTCTTGTTCTGGTGAGATAATTGATTTCTGTTGATTGCAACAATATGTCACACGTATTGACTGCACGTTGTAAAATCTTGCTACAATATCGCATTAGGGATAATTTTAATCTCATTATTTCTGATTAGCTACAAGCATAACCGATATTTTATCCAGTCCAACGGATTTTTTATCTGGTTAAACTGACAATCATTATTGTCTGAATCAGAATTTTCAGAATGTCTGAACCGGGATTCACAAGATTCACTTGATTAAAAGCAAAATCATGGTCATCCTTCAATCCTAAAAATCACGGTTCAGACTTCATTCTGTAAATTCTGATTCAGACAAAAGAGATTTAGACAAATGGACGAAAACATTCTAAAAAAACAAATTGGTAGTAAAATTAAACAATTGCGAGCGATGAAAGGATGGTCGCGGCAACAAACGGCAGATAAATTAGAACTTTCTGTCACCAGTTACGGCAGCATTGAACGCGGCGAGACGGATGTCACTCTTGGGCGACTGGCGCAACTTTCTGAAATATTTGAAATTACATTATTTGATCTGTTAGGCGTAGTAGCTGAAAAAAATGTTGTCAACTTCTCAAAAATACACAATACAGAATGTTTGATTGGTATCCACTTCCCCACCTCAAATGAATCCCATCCAAATCATGAAATTCGAGAATTACAACTGATTCGCCAATCGCAACAAAAAGAAATTGAATATTTAAAACAACAAGTTGCACAATTACAAGAAATCAATCAATTGTTAAAACAAAAATTATTAAAACAAAATTTGTCTGAACCGTGATTTTCCTAATTTTAGCGCGTGTTTTTCAAGCTCTGCTTGACGATTTCACATTCTTTATGACTCAATTAAATTATTCACAATTTATTCAAAAAAGTTAAAATTATTCTCACAGATTTTAAAAATCTTCAAAAATAACCGATCTCGGTTTAGAACGTTGCGCAACGACAGCATTCCAAACGAGAAACAGCTTAAGCGGTTATAAATCTACCGGCACCCAACCAAATTTATTGACCGTGCGAATAATATCGGTGTAAGTCACAATCCCAATCGGTTGATTACTCTTACCCGTAACAAAAATCCGACGAATATTGTTTTTCGACATCAGGTTGACGCATTGATGCAGTGACGTACCCACATCCACCATGGTTAATGGCTTGCTGGCGATTTCAGAGGCTTTGATATTGGTGTGGGAATGATTGGCGTGAATAATCTTGGTCATCACGTCTTTTTGCGTCATGATTGCCCATTCGCCACCTTCCACTTCAGGTTCAATCAAAATACCGCTGATGGCTTTTTCGCTCATGATACGCATGGCTTTTTCTACGGTGGTATCGCCCGTCACGCTGACTAATTTCGTGGTCATAATGTCGCCAGCGGTGTGTGGAGTCCGTCCAGATTCCAATTCACCTTCTCCAAATACTCGACGTGCTTCAGCGATTTCACGTTGTTTTTTCTCAGTTTCTTCGCGTTGTTTGCGGAAAGAAGCAGTATCAACCTTACCTTCCATAATTTGTTGAATCAACGCGGTGGCAAAACCACTGGTAGAAACTTCGGTCGCGGCTGCCATCTGACGAGCAAAATCGTAAGTGACAATTTGCTTGCTGACCACTTCAATGTATGCCGCGTTAATCAAATCGGCGGCTTCTTTCCAACCCATGTATTCCAACATATTCACGCCACTGATTAACAACGAACCGGGATTCACTTTATCTAAATTCGCATATTTTGGCGCAGTCCCGTGCGTGGCTTCAAAAACGGCAATGTGGTCGCTCATATTCGCCCCCGGTGCAATCCCTACCCCGCCCACTTCCGCAGCGATGGCATCGGATAAATAATCGCCGTTCAAGTTCATGGTGGCAAGCACGTCGAATTCTTCAGGGCGTAACAGCATCAATTGGAAAATAATGTCTGCAATCCGATCCTTGATAACGATCTTGCCTGTGGGTTGTTTTCCGCCGTACTTGCTGTACAATTCTTCTTCGGTAATCGTGTAATCGCCGAATTCTTCCCGCGCCACTTCATAACCCCAGTTACGGAACGCGCCTTCGGTGAATTTCATGATGTTGCCCTTGTGGACAAGCGTCACACTTTCACGATTATTGTCAATGGCGAATTGAATCGCTTTGCGAATCAAACGCTTGCTACCAAAAGGACTGATCGGTTTAATCCCAATCCCGGCATCATCAAAGAATTTTGCGCCCATTTCTTCTTTGAGGAATTTTTCCACCTTGCGCATTTCTGGCGAACCTGATTGATATTCAATCCCCGCATAAACGTCTTCCGTATTTTCACGAAAGATCACGACATCGACTTTTTCTGGGGCTTTGACTGGGGAAGGCACGCCGTTGTAGTAACGTACTGGACGCACGCAGGCATAAAGATCAAGAATTTGGCGTAATGCGACGTTGAGAGAACGGAAACCACCACCGACGGGAGTTGTGAGGGGCCCTTTGATGGAAACCACTAAATCTTTCAACAAATCTTGAGTTTCTTGAGGAAAAATATTGCCTTCATACACCCCAGCAGCTTTTTCCCCCATGTACAATTCCATCCAATGAATCTTACGTTGACCGCCATAAGCCTTTTCAACCGCTGTATCCCAAACTCGCAAGCTGGCTTTCATAATATCCGGTCCGATTCCGTCGCCTTCAATGAATCCCACAATTGGATTTTCTGGGACGGTTAACCGATTGTTTTGGATTGTGATCTTTTGTCCACCTTCGGGGTATTTCAGGTGTGATGGCATGATGAGTCCGCCCTTATATTAGAGTGTGTTGAGTGAAGTTTGAAGCGTGATATTTTACAGGGTATGAGCCATAAAATAAATTCATGTGCGATAAAAAACTCGAATGGTTCAATGATGAAGTCAGAGATTCAAGTTTCGCAAGAACGCAGTAAAATGAGACGATTGGCAATATTCATTTTGATCCATCGGATTCAGAATTACTTGAATTGATTATCAAATTATCTCATGTTTTTACTTCGCGATTCATGAATACTACAGCGGTTGTTTATACGGCATTCCCGCCACCTCGCGCACCAATTTGGGCACCAAATAACCGGGTAATTGTTCTTGTAACTGTTTAACTAATTGAATCGCTTCGATTTCATTCACTTCAAAATGTGCCGCGCCCTGCACTCGATCTAAACAATGCAGATAATACGGCAAAACATGAGAGGAAAATAATTTTTCACTTAATGCCTTCAAATCCGCCACATTGTCATTGACTCCACGCAATAACACCGATTGATTTAACAACATCACGCCGGAATGCTGCAACTGTTGCAGAGCTTGCTGTACTGTCGCATCCAATTCGTTGATATGATTGGCGTGAATCACCATCACCGTTTGCAACCGAGTCGCGGTCAGATGATGAATTAAATCTTTAGTGATTCGTGATGGCAAAACGACAGGTAAACGACTGTGAATTCGCAACCGTTGCAAATGGGGAATATGTGCCAATTGACTGATTAACTGCGCCAAACGAGCGTCCGCCAGCAACAACGGATCACCCCCGCTTAAAATAATCTCATTGATTGAAGTATCTGCCTGTAAATTTTCAATTATTTTGGGTAACTGTGTAAAAATATGTCGTGAATAAGTATAATATTGGCGAAAACAGTAACGACAGTGAATCGCACATGCCCCCGTTGTGATGAGCAAGCCCCGTCCATGATATTTGTGCAACAACCCCGTCGTTTTTTCTGCCTTCTGGTCACCTACCGGATCGTGACTGAATCCCGGTACTTGTTGCTGTTCGGCAAGAATCGGCAACACTTGGCGTAACAACGGATCGGCGGGATTGCCCGGTTGCATTTGAGCCGCATAATGACGGGGCACAAGTAGGCTAAATTGAGGACGTTGTAGCACCTGTTGCGCGAGCGGCATGTGGGATAAAGCCAGAAAATCCAATAATTCCAATGGGTTCGTAAAAGCCTGTGACAATTCAGCTTGCCATGTCGTTGATTGAGATTTTGAAACGATTTTAGTTATCATTTGCAGTATTTATATCTAGGGAGTCTTTATGGCGTTTTATAGTACCAGTGAATTTAAACCGGGTTTAAAAGTGATGTTAGAAAGCGACCCTTGTGCAATTATGGAAAATGAATTTGTCAAGCCGGGCAAGGGACAAGCCTTTAATCGGGTCAAATTACGCAATCTGAAAACTGGGCGTGTGTTAGAAAAGACCTTTCGTTCGGGGGAAAGTTTAGAAGGTGCAGACGTTGTTGATATGGAAATGCAGTATTTATACAGCGATGGTGAAATTTATCATTTTATGGTACCAAATTCGTTTGAACAATATGAAGCGAACGATGTTGTGATGGGTGATGCCTCTAACTGGTTGAAAGGACAAGAAACTTGTATTGTCACTTTATGGGATGGTATTCCGTTGAGTGTCACTCCACCCAATTCTGTGGTCTTAAAAGTCACAGAGACAGACCCCGGCAATCGTGGTGATACTGCGACCGGCGGCACGAAACCAGCGACTTTGGAAACCGGCGCAGTGGTCAAAGTTCCCTTGTTTGTATCCACGGATGATTTAATTAAAGTCGATACCCGATCTGGGGAATATTTATCGCGGGCAAAAGAATAACTCGTTGTATCATTTACTGGTCTGAACCCCAATTTACTTAATTTCTAGGATTATTGGTTGACGACATTGATCCGATGGATTAACAAAATTCTGGTTCAGACAAAATAAAAGAGGAATTAACTCCCAAAATTGACAATTTTTGACTTGTAAGTCGTTGATTTTACATAACCGAAAATCCAAAAAATGAGGTTCTTTTACAGCATTGGAACGAGGAACCGTTTGTTTTATTTGAAATTATTTCTCATGATGACCATGTTTGGTGAAATTTCGTTGTTTGAATTTGAGTTCTTGAATAACATCCGTTTTTGCCTATTTTTCCTTAAATCAATGGCTTTGATGGCAGGACGGAGCACAGTTTGAACCGCGTCATTCCTGATCATCATTCTTTCAGCGTAGATTTACGCATTCGGATGTAAAACTCTTCCATCACTTCGATAAATGAACTAGATTTCTCCCAAAATGGCGGAAAATCGCCTCCTTTTTTAATAATCAAGGCGGGAATCATCGCTTGTTGGGGTGGCTCGATATATTTTGGAATGGCTTTCTGTCCCTGCCAAAATTGCGCTACATCAATTTGCGTCGGTAAATCAATTGGTTGTGGACGTTGATAAAAACTTTCGGCTTTTTCTAAAGCATGTTGTTGCGCCATTTTCGCAGTTGCCAACACCTTCCCCAAGGGAGATTTAAGCAATTCCTGCTGCAATTGTTGCGGAGGTAAGCCACGCATTTCAAACAATAAAAATGGGTCTTGATCAAATAAATTCGCCAAGCGAAAACATACCCCCGCAATATGTTTACACGGCACGGCGTAATCCGGACAGCTACATTCCACGATAAAATCTTTGTAACTATTTGGCAAGAAATGCAAACCCACTTCACCAAAGGCATTTTCAATATTTTCAGGAATTTCATTCAACAACAGCCGCGAAATGAAACTGGCTTGTTGACTCAGACGAGCGATAATTTTTTGCCACTCTGCCTCAGATAACGTAGTTATTTTAACTTTGACGGAATAAGTAGGTTCGGTATAAACTCCAAAATAGGGGTTAATATTCCCACGTATTTTCGCGGTCACCTGCCCTTGATTCAGTGACCATTTTTTAATCCGATCTTCAGAGGCATAGCCACGACCCCGCGCCAAACGAGAGGCATCGGTAAATTTTTCTAATGCGGCTAAAAAACGCTGTCCCCACCAAGTTTTGCTATGCTTACTCATTTTAATCCTCCATAACAGACTGTTGATTGAGGGCGATCAGTTGTCGAAACGCGTGATTATCCAATTGAGTCAACCAATTTTCATCACTGCCAATGATGCTGTCTGCGATTTTCTGTTTATCTTCAATCATCTGGTCAATCCGCTCTTCCAACGTGCCCAAGGTCACAAATTTATGCACGAAGACATTTTTTTGTTGCCCAATCCGAAATGCTCGATCAGTGGCTTGATTTTCCACCGACGGATTCCACCAACGATCAAAGTGAAAAACGTGGTTGGCTTGCGTCAAGGTAATTCCCACCCCGCCGGCTTTGAGCGATAACACGAAAATCGAGGGCAACGTGTCAGGATTTTGAAAGTTGCGGATCATCTGCTCACGATTTTTGCGACTGGTGCCGCCGTGCAAATAATAGGTGGGATAATGTTTTTCATGATGCAAGTAGCGATGTAAATTTTCACCAATTTCAGTGAATTGCGTAAATATCAACACGCTGTCGCCTTCTTCCAGAGCTTCTTCTAACATCTCGCTCAACCGTTCCAATTTATGCGACCGTTCGGGGGTAAAAGCACTGCCATCTTGCAAAAATTGCATGGGATGATTACAAATTTGTTTTAATTTCATCAGTGTAGAAAGCATCAACCCTTGGCGCGCAATCCCTTCCGCCGCATCCAATTGAGCATCGACTTCCTTGATCACCGCTTCATACAATGAGGCTTGCTCCTTGCTCAGATTACAATATTGTTTACTTTCAATCTTATCCGGCAAATCTTTGATAATGTTTTTATCCGTTTTCAAGCGTCGCAAAATAAACGGTTGCACCAATTTTTTCAAAATCATGGATTGTTGCTCGTCATTATCCCGTTGCACCGGTAATTCATAATTTTTGCGAAACTGCGCTTGTTTGCCCAAATAACCGGGATTGAGAAAGTTAAAAATCGACCATAAATCCATCAAGCGATTTTCGACCGGTGTCCCCGTCAGAGCGAGGCGATGTGGTACTTCCAAACTGGTCAAGGCTTTCGTTTGTGCGGTTTTGGGATTTTTGATATTCTGCGCTTCATCCAACACCAATCGTTGCCAAGGGCAGGCTTTAAACAACGCTAAATCTTTACGCATCAAGGTGTAAGAACTGATCACCATGTCGTATTCTTGACACAATGCTGTAAATTTCTCAGCATTTTTTTGGCGTTGATTGCCATGATGAATCAGCGTTTTTAATTGTGGCGCGAATTTTTCTACCTCTTTCTGCCAATTCCCTAACACCGAAGTCGGTGCAATCAGTAAGGTTGGAGCAGTTTTAACCGCCGTGTTTTTTTCCAACAATAACAATGCGATCACTTGCATCGTTTTCCCCAACCCCATATCATCCGCTAAACAACCACTTAATCCCAATGATTCCAAATAACGCAACCACGCAACGCCCCGTTTTTGATATTCTCGCAATGTTGCATTGAGTCCGGGCAGATCATCAATCGGTTCTAATTTGCTGTTATCATTCAATTTCTCCAACATCGTCGCCAAACTGTCTTCCATGCTCACCACGAAAGTATCATTTTGTTCCGCCAAGGTTTTGAGCAATTCTTGCACGGATAATGTCGCGTTTTGATGTTGCTGTTGTTGCCATAACTGTAGCATTTCTGCCATTTTATCGTGATCCAATTCCACCCACTGCCCGCGAAATTGTACCAATGGCACTTTACTTTCAATCAGTTGCTGCCATTCTTCCACCGACACGACTTCATCACCGATGGCTAACTCGTAGTGATAATTGACCAGATTTTCCAGAGAAACATAGGATTTAATGCCAGCGGCGGAACTCGATGATTTGGATTTCGATGAACGTAGCCGTAATTTTGCCCGTTGCCGACCTTTGGGCGTGAGCCATGCTGGGACGATGATTTTCAATCCCGCATCTTCAAGTATCCATGCTTGTTCTTTAATAAATTCAAACGCTTCTTCCAAAGTCAGATAAACACTATCAGGCTGACTGGTTTCCATGCCCTGCCATAATTTTAGATAAATTTTCGCGGCTTGAGCCAATTGCATCAACAACTGCTGCTCGATATCCGTTCCAAATTGTTGTTCTAACAGGGTTTGATATAGCTGTTTGCCCTGTTGCCAAAAATCAGATAATCCCAGTTTAAACGATGGGTCTTGATGCGAACAGAGGATAAATTCGACGCGCCACTGGTTGGGAGATTTCGCTGTTGCTTCATGGAGTTGCAAACCAAGTTGTACCTTACTTTGCGTCGTTGTATCGCTTAACCGTTGTTGCCAATCAAGATAATGACGAAACAGCGTCGGCATCTGTTCTTGACCGGTATGCAGTGGTTTTCGGGCATATTCTGAAAATAGCAACGAGCCTAAAAACTCCGAAAGAATTTTCCCATTAAATGTTTGCGGCAAATCGCGGCGCGCCTGTTCTAACACATTTCCCAAACAGACTTGGGCAAAATGACGTAGCAAGGTTTCCGGTTGATAACCCACACTACAAGCAAGTGGCATCTGGGTTACAGCTTGTCGAATCAACGCCTCATATTGAGGTGAAATGATTTTCCAATGGCGATAAAATTGAATTTGACCCCTAGTTTCTTGCGCTAATAAAGCGGGAATATATTGATCTTTATACAAAACAATTTTTAACGATTGACTGAAATAATGCCAAAATAAAAAATCACTCCCCATGCGAGTGTTCGTTGTTTGATAGCTACTTAAAAAATGAATCTGATTAATTTCTTTCAATGGCTGTAGTAAAACGTAGCGGTAAACCTGCCAATCTTCCAAAGTAATGACCGCTTCATCATCAAGTTCCTGATTTCCTGCCAATTCAGGCGCTGGCAGTGGCTTTCCCTGATAAGTCGGTAACTTAATGGTTTGCAACGTTATCGGATTTTTTGATGCTAAATTATAGGCGAATTCTTGCTTCAAAAAGTCAGCACATTCCGATTGTTGCAAATGATGTGGATGAATTTTCCTATCCTTCGTAGTGCGTTCATCGGTTTCTATCCAAATAGAAAATTGTCCGTCTTGTACAAATTCTTGATTATTTTCAGGAGTCCAAATACCATGAATAATTTTCATTTTGCGATAATATGAAGGTAGGCGAGAAAATGAATGTTTGGTAGTGCCACACAAGTCAGGATGATAATATTTTTGAGAGATTCAAACCTGACAGGTTTAAAATAGCCAACTTTTTGTTATTATTTCTGAAATCCGAGGCGAAATTTGAAAATCGTCCGAGTTTCGGCATGATGCAGTTGAATCGTTATGGATTTAATTCAAATATCTAAAAATCAATTAAAACAATAGCTTTTTGAATAAATTTAAAATTCGATTGGAACTGCATCACTTCAACACAAATTTGAAACGCTGGTTAATTTGAGTTTTGTCTGAACCTCAATTTTCTTGATTTAATTCAAAAAAAATGATGATTCAGACAGTTAGCAACGATTATTGCTGCATCGAAGTTCCCGGCACGGGTTGTGTAATCACTTCCGGGGGAGGGGCAGTTTCCGTAGGTGGTGGAGGTGCAGTAACCACATCACCATCATCAATATTTTCCGCATCTTCATCTTCTTTCTCAAGATAAATATTAGGATCAACGGGTTCCGTCAGTGCTTCTTCCGCAGGAGGCTCATCTGTGGGCGCGATGATTTCCTCTGTTGATGTGGGAGGTGTAACTGCCGCTTTCTTAATCGGTAAATGCAACAACTTTTCAACTTGATGATTTGCAAGCTGATATTGCACTTTTTTATCGGGCAACGCTAAAATAAACTCTGGGGCAATAGAGATAATTTGGAATTTCAGCGCGCGATCTCCAAATTGCAATAACACCTCGCCTTGTAATGGGCTATCCTGATATGAATTCACGCTAATTGCCTGAGCATGTTGCCAATTGTCAATCATTGCGTTGAGTGTATCCGCGCCAGTCTCGACATTTTCTTCCTTATTTTCAAGCAGTTTCCACGTACCATTTTCAGAAATCAAGTGATAATTTGGCGTATGCAATTCGGTTATCTTCGGATTCTTGCCTAAAATCGACAAACTGACAAATTTCACCGCGTCACCCGTCATAAATTCATAAAAAGTATCCGTCACCAAATACACCGCTTGATCGATCTGCACGTAACGCTGCGTTTCATCAACGGGCGAAGTCGTCCCCAATGCAACGGTCAAATTATCAAAAGTTACTTTTGTTTTTGGCGTAACTAATTGTAATTCATCCAATTTTTTATAACGTTTGGTAGATAACAGCTCAAGTATCGAATTGACGCGAAAATCATTGGCTTCCAATGTCAATGGCAGGGTAATTTGCCACGTACCCAAGGCATCTTTAACCAATTCAATTGCTTCCTTGCTTTCCTGTTCAATCCGAATGCGTTTGACTTGTTTGGCATTCAGTTCCGTCAAACTGGGCTGTTCTGGCGCGGCTTTTTCCAAACCGGGCGTAAAAATAACCAATAAAATCAATAAACTAGCAATCACCAATAAAACAAGATTAAGTAACCAACCATTACGCATTAAACTTTTCTCCTCTGCCACCAGATGATGATACCCATACTAAATAAAATCAATGGTAGGATAATTAAAAAAATGAATCCGAGCGCGATTGCTGCCTCACTGGTAAGATGGAAATCTAGGTCGGAAGCATTCTTGCCGGGGATTTCTATGAATTTGTCCTCATGAGCGACCCAATTGGTCATTTTCATCGCCAAATCCAAATTTCCACTGGAGCCGATAAACGCGTTGGATAAAAAATCACCGTCTCCAATCAATACGATACGTTGTTCACTGGGTTCTTGTTGAGTTTCTGTTTTTGGCAATTGATGAGTGAGCGCGACACCAACGTCCAGGGGCCCCATAATGTCGGTTTTTTCATCAAATTTCACCACCCCACTGCTTAAGCTACTCGATTCTGCCCATGCTTGCGAATTGGTGGTCAACAAGGTGGCGGCAGTCCAGTCAGGAGGCGGGTTGACGCTTAAACCACTGGCTTGAGGGAAGAATGTTGAATAAGCCAATCCTTCGGTGATCGGATGTTTGCCATACTGGGTGATAGAAACGACGGAAGCCTTACCAAACAATTGACTAGAGACCAAATCAATGATAATGCCGGGTTGTACCATCAAGTTAAATTTTTTGGCAATTTCTTCTAATCCGAGCAATGATTGACTGGGATCGATGAACCACACTAAATTTCCACCTTTTTCGAGATAATTCAATAGGATACTCACTTCACCGGGTAAAATTGCAACTTCCGGCGTGCTCAATACCAAGACGCTGGTTTTTTCCGGAATCTGCGACATTTTGCTCAAATTCAGCGCATCGACCTTGAAACCTCGATTTTTGAGTTGCATCACCCATTCGCTGTAGTCAAAATTGGCGAAATTGTGGGGACTGCGCTCGCCATGCCCTTCAAGGAAAACAATCAATTTGCTCTCTTTGCGTCCCAACCGTTGCAGCGCGTTAGTGATGTCTTGCTCAGAAAGTTCAGTGATATGTTCGTTACGTCCTTGATATTCAACCACTAATTCGCCATCGCGTTGCACACCTAATTTTCGAGCTTCGGTAGGGGAAGTGGTCGGATCGATGAATTTCAACACCAAATTCGATTTATAGCGTTGATAACGGTCGAATAATTCCTGAATCGTGACGCGCATTCCTTCTTGACTGGTGGCGAAAGCGGTCACATGAATCACTTCCGGCATTGCATCCAAGATTTTCACACTGGTTTCCGACAATGTGTGTCGCCCATTACGCGTCCAGTCAGCTTGTAGCGAATAGCGGGTACTGAGCCATGCGAGTAAACCAGTGATGGTGATAAGTAAAATAATAAAAACAATATGTTGTACACGAATGTTAAAACGGGTGTAGGAATTCACTTGCATATCTGTATTTTTAGTCTCCAAATAAGTGAATTAGCTGCGATGAGTAAGTGTTGAATTATAGCAAAATGTGATGGTGTTCAATAGACAATGAAGCGGTACATAGGACAAGCATATAGAACCGATTTGACATCTTTAAGCCATGTAGATTAAGTTGTTTCTATTTTCATCCCACAAGCCTTATTGAGGTATTCTTTTTGTTCTTCTGTGGGTCTTAATTCAACCTTGTGTGCTAGTAACATGGCTTAGTCCGGTACTTTAAATATTTTGTCAATTTAACCCAATTGTACAATAGTGGTCGTCTATCCGCAAATCTATAAACGATTTAGGAACACTATAGCAAAGTTGGTGTTTGCCTGACTACTTCTATAGAACCGATTTGACATCTTTAAGTCATGTAGATTAAGTTGTTTCTATTTTCATAGGAACAGCGGTTTAAAAATGTCGTTAAGCGTTTGT
>DYNO01000090.1 GCA_020721025.1 Thiomargarita sp.
AACCATTTTGGAACGAGCTATGTCGGGAACTCACATCACTCTTGTGGTTGCCCACAGAGACAGACTTGCGAGATTTGGAATTGACCTCATTCGACAAGTCATTGAGCAAAATGGTGGAAAACTCATGGTTCTCGACGAAACTTTACTCTCGCCAGAACAAGAACTTACCAACGACTTGCTCAATATCGTCCACGTATTTTCCGCAAGAATGCATGGACTTAGAAGTTATAAAAAGCAAATCCATCAAATTGTCACCGACAATGGAACAGAAACGACTGTTTCATCATTGGCACAATGTAAGTAGATGGGTTTTCAATCAAGCACTTGCCTTCATTCGTGATTATGAAACGTGTGAAGAATTGGGTGTGAAAAAACCTTCATGGATGGACATCAAGAAGATGTTTACAAAACTACTTCCTGATTGGACAAAGGATGTTCCTTTTTTAATCAAAGGGATGGCGATTAAAGAAGCTGTCGATGCGTTTTGGGCAACACTCAAAGCGCACAAGGGCAAAAAGGGTAAAATCTCCTTTCATTTTCGTAGTTGGAAAGACACAACACAATCGTGCTATGTCCCAAAGACTGCGATTTCTGTGAAGGGGATTTATCCAAAAGTGTCTGGTAAAGGTTTGGAAACATTGGAATCTTTACCGTATGATGTGATGGACTCAAGATTAGTATGGCGTGCTGGAAAGTATTTTCTCACTGTCCCCACAAAACAACATGTATCTTATGGCGAAAACCAAGCCCGTGTTGTTGCGATTGATCCCGGTGTGCGAACATTTTCCACGTTTTATGGAACAGATAGTTGTGGTTTTTTAGGTCAAGGCGATTTCTCACAGATTCAACGGCTTGCATTTCATTTGGACGATTTGATTTCAAGAATGTCCAAAGTAACCAATAAACAAAAGTTACGAAAGATGAAACTGGCAGCAGCGAGAATGCGTGAGAAAATCAGTAACTTAATCGACGAACTTCATCACAAAGTTGCTCTTTTCTTGGTTACGAACTTCGATTGCATTCTACTGCCCACTTTTGAAACTCAACAAATGGTCAGTCGTGGTAATCGTAAAATCCAATGCAAAACAGTGAGAAGCATGTTGACATTCGCACACTACCGATTCAAAACGTTTTTGAAACACAAAGCCTTTGAATTCGGTAAAGAAGTGATTGACGTGTGCGAAGCCTTTACCAGTAAAACCCATCCAGAAACGGGCGAAGTGAAAAAAGTCGGTTCAGCAAAACGTATTAAGTTGTTGAATGGACAATGGATCAATCGTGACATCGTTGGCGCACGTAATATTCTTTTGCGTGCCTTGGTAGATCAACCCCACAAAGTAACGTGGCAGTTAGTGAATGTTAGTGAATGTTAGTGAACCTAGCATTTCCTAAGAAAAAAGGATCGGATTACATGTATGCCGGTTTGGCGATTCAAGGCACCGTGAAAGTGATGATTCGCTGTTTGGGAAAAAGTTTGGTGGCACAAGGGGTTTCTGGTGCGTTGGATGATGCCAAGATTGTTCTTAGAAAACAAGATGGTAGCATGATTGACAGCAATGACAATTGGGCAACTCACGCCTCCGCAAGCACCTTACAACAACGTGGTCAAGCCCCCAACGAAAGTTCCGATGCTGCCATGATTGTCGATTTAAGCGATGGACTTTATACCATTGAAGTGAGCTCTGCCAATGGTCAAAGTGGAATTGGATTGATTGAAGTTTATGAAATCACTAACTAGGAAATGCGCAACTCCTAGAATCAACAATGTGACAGATTTTTATTAAATAAAACAAATAGTTCCTCGTTCCAATGCTCCGCGTTGGAATGCAGTCCAGACGCTCCAGCGTCACCGGTTCAAATTTGATGAGTTCAACGATTGGTATCCCGCTATTGATTGTCAATCGAGGAACAATTTTTCATCAAGATGATGAAAAACAATCAGTTAGAAATCATCACTCGTGACGCTGGAGCGTCCGGGCTGCATTCCAACGCGGAGCATTGGAACGAGGAACCGTTTGTTTTATTTAAAAAATCTATCGCATCGTCATGTTGTTAAGTTGAATTGCTTAAAACCAGTCAAACAATTGAATTATCGCGATAATTACGTTGTCACAGTCAAATTGACCGGATTGAATTAAAAATTGCATTCATCCTTGTTCTGAACTCACTTTATCGAGACACGCCTATGTTGAATCAACGAGGGTACACTTTCTTATTGTTTTTATTACTATTATTAACGGGAAGTACCGCATTAAGTTATTACCTGTGGGGAGAACTTCAGCAACTACGTGAACAAACCCGTAATCTTCCTCAAATTTACCAACAACTGACTGAATTACAAACGAAATTCAAAGCCTCTCCAGAGCAACAAATCCAAGTTATCAACCAAAAATTTCAACCGTTACAAGACGAGATCAAATTGCTGACTAAACAACAACAGCAAACTGAAGCCAACGTTGCGGTTTTGAGTCATCAGGTCAGCCAACTGATTGAAAATCCTGATTGGGTGATGGCAGAAGTAAATTATTTAGTCACTTTAGCGCATCATCGACTGACGATTGCCAAAGATGCTACGGGAGCGTTGCTGGCATTGACCGCAGCGGATGAACGCTTACGTCGTTTAAATAATCCGATACTGGATAAAATACGAGTGCAATTGGGCAAGGATATGTCAAATTTGCGCAATCTTGCCCCGATTGATGTAGAAAGCATTGTGACCCGATTGGCGAATTATGTCGCGCAGACTGATAACTTTGTGTTACTTCAAGGAAAATTTTCCGAACCGGTCGCAACTGCCGCGCCAAAATCGCTCCTCGCGGAAGACAAAAATCTCGATTGGCAAGGACAACTTGCACATATCGGTGCTGCATTGCAAAACTTGGTAATCATTCGCTACAATGAAAACCCGGAAACGGGCAAATTATCAGTCGATCAGCGATTTTACGTCAGAGAAAATTTGCGTTTAAAGCTCGAAATGGCACGATTGGCAGCTTATCGGCGGGATAGTCAAAGTTTTACCGTAGCACTCAAATCTGCATGGGATTGGCTTAATCGTTATTTTGATCAACAAGATAAGACCATTCTGGCAGTGCTACAAGATTTAACAGAAATGCAAAAAACGGTGCTGACCCAACAACTGCCAGATATATCGGAATCCTTGCGATCTTTGCAACGTGCTTCTGTGATTTTGTCTGAAACACCAAACGTACCGAAGGAATAGCGATGAAATGGCTCTTTAGTTTATTATTCGTGATTGCTGTTGCCGTGGGCTTTACTTGGTTTTCTCGTGAGGATCCGGGCTTTATCGTAGTTTCACGCGGAAATTGGACATTAGAGACCAGTTTATCGTTATTTATCTTGGGATTGGCAATTGCGATTTTAGCAGTTTATCTCTCGTTAAATTTTCTGATCTGGTTGTGGCAGTTTCCCGGCAAGGTGCGGGCGCGACATGAGGCAAGGCGACAACAGAAATCGCATCAGATGTTACAGGAAGGAATATTGGCATTGTGGCGGGAACAGTGGCAAACTGCGGAACAGATTTTGGTAAAAAGTGCTTTTCATAGCGCGATTCCCGCGTTGCACTATTTGGGAGCGGCTTTTGCAACATTGCGTTTGCCGGCAACCGAAGAAACTCAAGTGCGAACTGCCGATTATTTTGATCAAGCTCGTGGCACGATGACACTCAGTGATGAAATCTTGTTCTTGCTACAAGCGAAGTCACAACAACGGGTTAATGGGGTGGCGGCGTTAAAAAGTGCGACCAGTGCTTATGCCATTGCACCGCATCATCCTGAAATTTTGCAGACCTTGCTCTCGTTGTATCAACAATCATCTGATTGGAAAAATGCGCTTTCGTTACTCACAGAAGCTAAAAAATTCAATATATTACCGCAAGAGCAATTGAATATTTTGGAGATTCAAGCCCAAACTGCGTTATTGCAACAAGTTTTACATAAAAATGCTGCCGAAGGAGCGACTTATTGGTCTCGTTTGTCGCAATCGCTACGGAGGCAACCGGAGTTAGTGATTGTTTATGCTCAATATTTGGCGAATGAAGGGGATGCAAGTCGAGCAGAAACTTTATTGCGTGAAACATTAGAACAACAATGGGATGCAAAATTAATCAATGCTTACGGGCAGTTGCGTACCATTAAGCCGATAGAACAAATTCATCATGCTGAAAAATGGTTGAAATCGCACTTTAATGATGCCGATTTGTTGCTGGCATTGGGGCGGTTGTGTATCAGAGAAAAAGCATGGGATAAAGCGGAGCAGTATTTGAAATCTGCATTGAATCAAACACCAGCGAATCAATCAGTGAATCCTGCGATTTATCAAACGCTTGGCGAGGTGTTGAGTCAGCGGGGAGAGACTGCAATTGCGTGCGAATATTACCGCCAGGCTTTAAGCACATGGCAAACGACACATTGATCTTGAGTCAAATTTAACGCTATTCGTGAATAAATTGGAGTGGGTAGTGCCACACTGGTTAGGATAATTGAAGCAATACAAGTTTATTATATTTAACAAATATGCTAATTTTCAATTATTTATATCTTGTTTGATACCTAAAAAAAAATGGCTCCGATCCTAACCAGTATGGCACTACCCATTTTTCTCGCTGAGATACTAACTTGCAATTGGGTTTTTCCAATCTCCTTCAAAAAACAGCTTATTTAGCGGCAATCGCTCACGCGTTGCAAGTTCTCGTTCCTTTAAATTGCTGTCAAGCACCGTTAATTCGGCTTGATGTCCCACAGCAATCACTGTCATTGCAGTAAAATCGGGAGGAATATTAAAAATTTCACCGACCTTTGTGATATCAAATCCGCCCATGGAATGCGCCATCAATCCCATGCTAACCGCTTGTAATATCAGATTTTCGACCGAAGCTCCCGTGTCGTATGCCGCCCAACGATTTATCCTGCCGTTATGACCAAAATTGTTAATGTGTGTAACCAAGATCAATAACGGGGCATTTTTTGCCCACACTTGATTAGCGTCTGCTAAACAACTCAATAGTTTGACCCACGCACTCAGATTTGTTTTCTTATCACAAACAATATAACGCCACGGTTGATCTCCATAGCATGAAGGTGCCCAGCGCGCCGCTTCCAACAAGGCTAACAATTCTTCACGCTTGATCGGCTTGCCACTTTCAAACGCACACGGACTCCAGCGTTTTGCAATAATATTGTGAATGGTAACTTTTGTTTGAGCAGGTTTTTCTAACATCGTCAGCCCCTTTGTGTTAAATTTGTTGCACGATATTGTAAACCAATCACACCGAATAAGATACTGAAGCTCACAATTCCGAGTATGCCACTGTGTCCCCACTGCCCAAATGGTGTCACACCTTGATGCGGTTGCGCGGTGGTACGCAGCACTTGAATTTTAAATTGTTCTGTTTTATCAACGATATTGCCACGAGTATCAATGACCGCAGAAATTCCTGTATTGGTCGCTCGCAATAGATACCGTCCTAATTCTAACGCCCGCATTTGTGCAATTTGCAGATGTTGATGCGGTGCAAGGGAATCGGCAAACCATGAATCATTGCTGACATTCGCGAGAATTGTAGCATGAGGCATGGCATTACGAATTTGTTCGGGAAATGCGTCTTCAAAACAAATCGACATGCCTATTTCTTGACCTGCGGCGTGTAGATTGGGTTGTTTAAATTCGCCCCATGAGAAATCAGACATCGGTACGTCAATTAATTCAAAGATTTTGCCGAATAAACGCTGAAATGGAATATATTCGCCAAAGGGCACCAAGTGATATTTATAATAAAAATCTATCTCCTTGCCAATCGTCACCACACCATTTAAATAACTACCATCTCGCCGCAATACGGGAACGCCCGTAATAAAATCAACGTTTTTTTCCCGATGGGTTTGATATAAACCGAGTAGAAAATGTTGCGCTCGCGCTTCATGATAAAACACATTACTAATTGCAGTTTCCGGTAATATCACTAAATCAACATTCTGCTGCGCTTGTGCCAATTCTAAATAACGCGGCATACTGTCAGGACGGTCGGTGATGTAAAGTTTAAATTCATCGGGTGTATTGGCTTGAATCAGTGCGACTCGTAACGGTTTTCCCACCGGCTGCGTCCACGCTACAGCTTGCAATTGCCAACCGGCTATCCAGATGGCGACCAAGCTGGTGAATAAACTCAATGCGCCGAGAATGGTGCGCGCTTGCGTCAGATAAAATAATCCTGTGGCACTGAGGACGACTAACCAACTTACGCCATATACGCCCAATGCCGGTGCGAATCCAATCAGTGGCGAGTGAAATTGACTGTAGCCCAAACTGAGCCAAGGAAAACCGGACAATAACCAACCGCGCACCCATTCCATACCTGCCCAAAGCGCGGGAATAATCAGGATATATCTGACGAACAAGTGATTTTTAAACCAACGATTGCTGATCCAGCCGATAACTGCGGGATAAAGTGAGAGAAATACAATCAATGAAGTTGTGACCAAGACAGCCACAATCCAATGAACTCCGCCAAACTGTGTGAAACTGATGTAAACCCACGAAACACCTACGCCAAAATAGCCAATTCCAAATAAAAAGCCATACCAAGCAGCTTGTTTTGCGGTGGCATGTTGCCAAGTTTTTAACAATAATAACAAAGAGATCAATACGAAAGGGAAAAAATCGAAGGGTGCAAACGCAAGGGGTAAGCCCGCACCGGCGAGAACAGCGAGAAATTGCAACCAAAAGAGAGCGTGCGGCATGTTCATGAGTATTTTAGGTCTAAAAAAGGGCGTGAGTTTGAAACCTATCATACAACAATTTTCAGTGTCACTTGCAATATTTTGATAGAGATAGGAGTTACGCAGTTCAAAATATAACTTGGACTTAATTCAGTCAGTTAGCATTTTTGGAGTGCAAATTTAAATTTGTACTCCACTTTTAAAATCAATAAGTTAATATCTCAAGTGCGTAACTCCTAAGAGATTTAACGTGATGCGCGATTTTTGGTTGAAAATAGAATCAGATTTTAGGATGTTATTGGAGATTAGAGCAGTTTCCATAAATCAATCGTTCCATCGACCCGTCCCGCTGCCAACCATTGCCCGTCACGACTGAGCGCAATTACAGAAATTTCAGCCGGTTGTCCAACCAAAACATACGTTTCATGCGTTGTGGCATCGGTTAATATCACAAATGATTTGCCGGTGGAAATAGACGCACTGTGACGAGTATTTGCAACAAAATTATCAAACAAGGAAGGATAATAACCGCGCGTGCTTTCAAGCAATTGTTCCTGAGTTAATTTATCCCGTTCAACCGTATTCAGAATTTTTCCCGTCGTGGCATCTAATATCTGAATTTTCCCAGTGTTATTTAAGGCAGCGATTGTTTTCCCGTCAGAGGAGTACGAAATTCTGAGAAACGTATCCTCAAAATCTTTAAAAGTATTGAGGGTGACTCCGGACTCCATGTCCCACAAAATTATCCGAAGTGCATTTGCTGCCGCCAATATCTTGCCATCCGGGCTGAAGGCAGTATCAAACACCATAAATAATTCTGTCGTAAAAGTTTGTTCCCATTGGTAGGTAATCAAATTATCGAGATAGATGCTTGAACCAGAAACTCTTGTAATGAGCGGTTGCTGTGGATGAAAATGTATCGGCTGTTGAGAACCCCATCTTGGCAAATCATGGTTACCTTCAAGCAATTTCTGCGAATTTAATTTCCAAACGAAAACTGAATTTGACGTATTGTTCATTGCTAACATCGTGTTATCTCGACTAAACGACAAAGAACGAATTTTATCGTTTAATGTCTGTAAAGTGAACGTAGCGTACTTTGCGGTTGCCCATTCCCGTTCTCTCGCCAAAATGACTTGTTTATCTGGTTTAGTCTTTGTAATTTCAGACAGTTGCATGTATAGAAATACCGGCTTTCGCGCTCCTTCCGCCCACATTGCTTTTGCATCATCCCGCGTGACCGTGATTGCACTCACATCAGACAAGGCATATTCTTTTGCCCACTCCGCCCACTCAATTTGCGCTGGAAATACACCCGTATTGATATTGTACTTGTCTTTATTCAAGGTTGCGATCCCCGCCTGAAAAGCCGTTTCATGACGTTGCACCGCGTCGTTGAATTGTTTGAGCAAATTTTCCCGGCGTTGCTGAAATTCATCATCGGTTTCAAATGAATCTCGTGTCGGATTTAACATTTCGTTCAAAGACAGTTTGGGCAGTTCAACCGACAGATCAGACAACACCACCTCCTTTTTGATCACGGTATCTTTTCCGATGGCAATTTCTAACGTCTCGGTTTTTTTGCCCGGTTTTTTCACTTCGACCTGATATTTTCCTTCAGATAGAATGAGATAGGCGGGACTGCTATTCGCTTTTAATTCGCCATTGACATAAATTTCAGCGTCGGCGGGAACGGTGACAATCGCCAAACCGCCTTGTTCTTCGGCATAAACGCTGAATGATAAAAGTAAAGCAACCAACCAGATGATTAAATTCATATTTTTCTCCATGAAAATAAGTTTTAAACGCTGAATCAGAATTCACAACAGACTACTGGTTATAAATCCTGACTCAGACACAAGATTAAAATGGCAACATTCTACAAATCGTGCCAGCAATCCCAATAATAGGGCAAAAAATAGGCAAAGCGACACAGCCCGCCGTTGCGCCGATGCCACAAACGGATTTGAGAATGATACCTTTGCGTGGTAAGTTGAAAGAGCGAGTTAAACCAATATTTCCGATATCTTTTGCAGAGAGACTACTGCCATTCTGTTCAATCAAACCAGCCACAGCAATGGGTGTAACCGATCCGAGAGTGATTTTAGCCGTTTGTGAAACTAAAAACTCGCCTAACGACCACAATGAACCATTTGGCACATCTCCTTGTTCTAACTGCAATTCTGCCAAAGTTGCATTACCCCGCTCAATACTTTGATGAATCTTGCTCAACTGGGCTTCCATTTGTTGATGATGGGCAATAATCGCCTGTTCGACACTTTTGATTGATTTATCAAGCGTATCCAACTTACCGCCCAAAATTTCGGTTTGTTCCTTAATCGCCGCCACAACCGCAATTTTCATGTCATCAATCGCGTGCTTCACTTCGTCTTGTTTCTTAAGCAACTGATTCTGAAATGCCAAACGTTCATCGCGATCCAGCTTTTCGGTGAGCACCTGAGTATCGTTGAACAAACCAGAATTGAGTAACACACTGTATTTTCTCGCCGATATCAACGAAAAACGAATTTTTCTGGCTTCAGATTCCTTGTCATTTTCAGACACGGGCTTATTGGCTTCTATCTCAGCCATGCGCGCTTCATTCAACAATTGGCGGGCTATCCGATCCTTCGCTGCCGTTTCACAAAGCCGTTTTTCTTCGCCCTCTTTGCGACAATCCAAAGTGCGAATTTGTTGCTCAATTGCTTGTTTTTCCAAGTCATAACCTGCTTGAATTGCCGAGGGAGCTTGTTCAGCATAAGGAAAAAAGACCACAAACGCATCATACGCATCTGTGGTATTTTCCTGTTTCACTTCCTCAAAAAACAGCCGTTGCATCTTCAATAACGCATCAATCGACTGAATTGCACCGGGAAACTGCTCGACAAATTCACGATACGCGGTTGTTGTCCCGACTTTTTCAGTCAACTGATAAATCACATGAATTGCATGAAGATTGAGTTCGGCTTGAGGACGGAGCGACATGAAATTCTTAATACTTTCAATATCTCCCCGTTGATATGCCCGTTGCCACGCCTGCAAATATGCCATACCATCCTTATCAAATTGCTGATACTTCAACGCCACATCGCGCCATGCTTCATACGAATTTTTCTGCTGCGCCCATTGCAAAGCTAAGGGATAGGCTGTTTGCCATTCCCCCATTTTTTCCAGCGACCTGAGAAAATCTTCCTGCGTGAACGCAATGACGGAAGGGGATAAACTGAATAAAAAACAGATGATTAAATAAAATCGCATGGAACTTTCCTCTTAAAAAAACGATAACCAAGATAAAAACGAGCAACTGTTCACAAAGCATTATGGATCATAACGTATTATCAATAAAGAATAGCCTGAGTATGCAATACCATCGCCAATCATTGAAGAAGCCACTAACCATTTATTTTTAAATAAAATATTGAAAGTTTAATTTTTTAAAATGAGTCATTTTGAGCGTGTTTCAGATTTACCCAAAAAATTGATGATATATTCAGTGAATAAGAGGGTGAAGGTGGTAAGGAATATTGTGCCAAATAAGCTGCGATGGTGTGGATTTGGTAAAGAAGCGAGGCAAGAAGTTCTTTCTCAAACCTGACAGAATTTTACAATCCATCAGGCTTGAAAATTATTTTAAATTACAATTGCTTAAATGCTTTTGCTGCGGCTTGCAACGTCTGGGCAATATCTGGTTCGGTGTGGGCGGCGGACATAAAACCTGCTTCAAAAGCTGACGGCGCGAGATAAATACCTTCGGCTAACATGAGATGAAAAAAACGGTTGAAACGTTCCACATTGCACGCACTAACTTGAGAAAAATTATTAACTTGCGCTGCATCCGTGAAGAAAAATCCGAACATTCCACCGACGGCAACTCCCAATAAATCAATATGAGCTAAACGGGCTTGATCGACCAGTGCGTTGACGAATTGTTCCGTTTTCACGCTGAGTTCAAAGAAAAATGTGGGATCAGCAATCAATTCCAATGTTGCCAAACCTGCCGCCATTGCTAAGGGATTTCCCGACAAAGTGCCCGCTTGATAGACCGCTCCCAACGGCGCAATATGTTGCATGATCTCACGTTTTCCCCCAAATGCCCCAACCGGCATCCCGCCACCAATCACTTTTCCCAACGTGGTTAAATCCGGCGTGACTTGATAAAAGGCTTGCGCGCCACCCAATGCCACTCGAAAACCCGTCATTACTTCGTCAAAAATCAACACGCTGCCATGTTCATCACAAATTTGTCGTAATCCTTGCAAAAATCCTGCAACGGGTGCGACACAATTCATGTTGCCGGCAACGGGTTCGACGATGATACAGGCGATTTCTTTGCCATATTTGCTAAATAATTCTTGAACTTGCGTAAGATTGTTGTATTCCACCACCAGCGTATGTTCCGCCAATGACGCAGGTACACCGGGGCTATTGGGCAAGCCGAGCGTGAGCACGCCTGATCCCGCCTTGACCAGTAGAGAATCGGCATGTCCATGATAACAACCAATAAATTTGACGATTTTATCCCGCCCAGTGTAACCCCGCGCCAACCGGATCGCGCTCATCGTTGCTTCCGTGCCAGAATTGACCATGCGTACCAGTTCAATCGAAGGCACAAGTTTACAAACCATTTCAGCCATTTGGGTTTCAATCACCGTCGGCGCGCCATAACTTAAGCCATTTGTCGCGGCGTGTTGCACGGTTTGCACAATGGTCGGATGGGCATGTCCCAAAATCATCGGTCCCCACGAGCCAACATAATCAATGTATTTTTTTCCTTCAGTATCATAAAGATAAGCTCCTTGCGCCCGTTCAATAAAAATCGGTTCGCCCCCCACCCCTTTGAAAGCGCGCACGGGTGAATTCACACCGCCGGGAATATGTTGTTGGGCTGCGATAAAATTTGCGTGAGAAGTCGTCATAAATAGGCTCGAAATGTTGGTGTAACTGTCTGAATTAGAATTAAATTGTCTGAATCAGAATTTCCAGAAGGTTAGCATTTTCAGAAGGTTTGAACCACAGATTCGTTGGATTGAAAGCAAAATCAGGGTAATGCAACAATTCTGAGAATCCTAGTTCAGACATCTTTTTATTCTGGAAATTCTGATTCAGACGTTAAATCTGTAAATCCATTTTACGAATTTTTGCCATTGCCTGCACTCGATTTTCAACCGCTAACATTCTGAAAATCGCGGCAATATGATGTTTTATCGTGCGTTCTGAAACAAATAATTTGTCTGCAATTGCTTTGTTCGACAAACCTTCCACCATCAAATGTAACACTTCTCGCTGTCGATGGGTGAGACCGCCACAAGGATTTTGATAACTTTCTTGCTTGCACAAAATTTCTGGTTTGTAAATTTCCCCCGCCAATACTTGTTTGATTGCTTGGATGACCACGCTACTGCTCGATGATTTTGGAATATAACCGGTCGCGCCTTGTGCTAAAGTATGAGCAATATCGTCAGGGTCTTCCGAAGCAGACAAAATAATAATTGGAATCATTGGGTTGCATTCATCAAGCACGCGTAAGCCTTCCAAACCATTCATTCCCGGCATGATTAAATCCAATAAAATCAAATCAATATCCGGATGTTCATGCAACATTTCCACTGTGTTTTGTAAACTACCCGCTTCTAAAATAATCACTTCGCTATCCAACGTCAGCAAAAAGTGGCGGATACCTTCTCGAAATAAAGGATGATCGTC
>DYNO01000091.1 GCA_020721025.1 Thiomargarita sp.
GTTTCCAATGGAATCGCGTGCACCGGCGCGCAACAAACCATTGTCAATAACAAACTGACAAATAGCTGTTTTAGGGGAGAATTGCCTTTGAAACAAAGCAAAGAAAAAAATGAACTCATGAGAGGTTCTCCTAACAAAATTTAACACAAACTGCGATAGATGAAAAACGAAAGATATCGGTTACAATGAACCGTTTTTGCGAAGGCTAGATTGTTTCATCCAAAATTAACTCAAGTATATAGATCGACAGCCGTTTTGTCTATGGGTACGACTACCCACATCCCACAGCATTCAGCGATAACCAAATCATCATAAAATGAATAAAATCAGTATCATCATACTCAACTGGCAAAACTGGCAAGACACCCTAGCTTGCTTAGATTCACTGCGACAGCTTGAAAGTTCTGCCTCTTTTGCGATCATTGTATGTGATAATGATTCTCAAGATGATTCAGTTGCACAAATTTCGCACTGGGCACAACAACATTTTCCACAAAATCACGCATTCATCAACCCAACGCAAAACGTTGTACACTTAAGCAAGAATCTTTCCAACTCTCACGCAAAATTCACCCTGATCCAGACCGGCAAAAACTTGGGATTCGCCGGTGGCAATAACGTTGGCATTCGGTACGCCTTAACCAATCCAACTTGTGAATATCTTTGGATTTTAAACAATGACACCACAGTCGCCCAAAATGCCCTAGAAACTTTACACACCTGCGCGCAACAACGCCCTGATATCGCACTTTTTGGCAGCACCATCGTCGATTTTTATCACCCAACTGTTGTACAATGCGCCGGCGGATGTCGTTATTTCCCTTGGCTTACCGTATTCAAAAATGTTTGTGGCGGCAAATCGTTACACTTTGTCAACCAACAGTCTGAAAATATCAAATTAGATTATATCTACGGCGCGTCAATGTTTTTGCGGGTGACAGCGGTACAGCAAATCGGATTGCTTAACGAAGAATACTTTTTATTTTACGAAGAGTTAGACTACACCCATCGCCTAAAACAACACGGACAACGCATTGGATGGTGCAAACACAGCATAGTGTATCACAAATGTAGCGCAACCATTGGGCAACCACGACAAAATGATAAAACCAAACTGCAACGTGCCAACTACCACGAAAATCTAAGTACCTTAAAATACACTAAAAATTTTCATCCCTACTTACTCATTTGGGTCATGCCATTTCGATTTTTTGTCAAATCGCTGCTTTTCATGATGCGGCGGCAATTTTTCCTGTTTTCATCATTAATCGCCGCGTACCGAGACTTTTTCAAAACTCGCAAATGAACCACTCTTAAACAACTATCATCATGAAATTATTGGCATTAGAAACCTCAACTGAAGCCTGTTCCTGTGCATTGTACGTGGATGGCACAATTTCGCAACGCGCCGAATTTGCCCCCCGCAAGCACGCAGAGTTAATTTTACCAATGGCGGAACAACTCCTTGCTGAAGCTCAACTTTTGCCCGCGCAACTTGATGGCGTGACGTTTGGACAGGGACCGGGCAGTTTCACCGGGGTGCGTATTGCGTGCAGTGTGGCGCAAGGAATTGCTTTTGCAGCCAATGTTCCCGTCGCACCGGTTTCATCGCTTGCAGCATTGGCACAACATCTTTACCAAACGCAAGGACATGAAAAAATTTGTGTGGCATTCGATGCCCGGATGAAAGAAGTCTATTGGGGAATTTATCAATTAAATCAACAAGGTCTGATGCAATTACAAGGTGAAGAATGTGTCTGCGCCGCGCATCAAGTGCCGCTGCCAGATGAAAAAAATTCATGGGTTGGCGTGGGCAGTGGTTGGGCGGCATATTCAGAGGCTTTATCAGATAGATTAGCAGGCTATGTGCAACACTATGATTCAGAAATTTATTTACATGCAACTGCCTTGATTCCTTTTGCACTCGCGATGTTTGCGCAACAGCAAGTTTATCCTGCGGAGACAGTCACGCCGGTTTATATTCGTAATAAAATCATATAAATCGAGCTGGCTGAAATCCCCCCTGCCCCCTTTGCAAAGGGGGAGTTACGGCAAGCATTTCGAGCCAAATTACCGCCGTTTCAACACCAACAAGGTAATATCATCGGCGACTTCATTCGTTCCTAAATGGGCTTTGACATCGGTAATCACAGCTTGTTGCAACTCTTTTGCAGTCAGATGTCGATGATGTTGCAACACTTCGCACAACCGCTCAACGCCATACATTTCAGCTTGTGAATTCTTCGCCTCAGTCACTCCATCGGTATAGAGTACGATGCCATCGCCCGGTTGCAACGTGATTTCATGGCGTGCGATAAACTGACTGATGTCTGGTTCAATCCCAATCATGAAGCCTAAGTCTAGTGTATCAATCCGTTCTACTTCCCCATGTTGCCGAATAATCAGAACTTCCTCATGCTGCCCGCTGACGATGAGCTTGCCTTCGTTATAATCCAACAGGGTCAAGGTCAGGTTTTTATCGGTATCCATCCGCTGTACATTTTCATAAATCGCACGGTTTAACGTTCCTAAACAGTGTTCTAATTGACAATCTTGTTCGAGTGTCAAGGCACGGATTGCCGTTTGTACCATAAGCATGAGTACGCCACTTGCCAAACCATGCCCCGTGACATCGCCAATGCCTATCACGGTATGTCCATTGCAATCCAGTACATCATAATAATCGCCCCCCACTTCTGACGCAGGTTCCATAAAGCCGGCAATGTCCAACTTGCTGAATTGTAACAACTCCGCCGCTCGTGGCAAGATCATCTGTTGCAACTGACGCGTGATATTCAACTCCGCCGCCATTCGTAAATTATCCTTTTCCAACTTACGCAACAAGCATTCAATCTCTGCATTTGCCCTGCTCAATTCACCGGTTCGGGCGCGCACTCGAACTTCCAATTCGGTATTCATTTCTTGTAGCAGCAGTTGCTTTTGTTCACGTTCGATAATCTGTTGTTCCAAACGAGCAGTTTCTGCGGCAGCTTTTTGGGTGCGTAGGGCGGCGCGGCGCAGAATGATCAGCACAATCGCGGTAACGAGCCACAGAATGACCACAGTTGACAAGATGCTGTTGCGTAGCTGCGAGATTTCCTTGAGTAGGTGGGTACGGTCGGAACGAATGTGGACTTTCCACCCAGAGAGTTCGACCAAGGCAACGTTATCAATGGTATCTTCGAGTCCATTAAGGCGATGGAAGTTTGCAAGAATAGACGGATTGATATCAAGTATCGTTTTTATCTTAGGGTCTTGCTCTTGGGCAAAGTGAAGGAGTTCAGGGGCGTGAGGATGGAGAAACAGTTTATTTTGATCGGTGGTGACGTAGATCACTTCAGTCGGTTGCAAGTTAATCCGCTTGATAACCTCCGATAACAAGGAAAGTTCCATATCAATGCTGACCGCGCCGATAACTTCCTGTTGCGGATTGAGTAGGGCATGACCTAGGGTGATGAAGACGGTAAACGTGTCGAAATAAGGCTCGGTAGTGATGAGTTGACCGCGTGCTTGCTTGATCTGACGATACCAAGGTTGGTTAAGATAATCGTATTCGGGGGTCATCCATTCATAAGTAATCTCTGGTTTCAAGCTCTTACGATCTCGTTTCGCATAGGGTCCGATGTATTGGATGCCCGAAGTGAATTGCGATGGCTCGAACCACGCGCCCACACCATAGACGATGTTGGGAGGGGTAGAATTGATAATTTGTTGCAATATCCTCTCAGTTTGAGGCAAGTCGCCGATGATGGGTTGAAGCACGTTCTTGCTCGTTTGTACCACTTGGTGGGTATTTTTCAGGTAATTGCCCAGTTCGAGGGCGATGTGACGAGCGTGTTCGATTTGTTTTTCAATGGCGATTTCGGTGAAATGTTTGGATTTAACGGAGTAGAGCACAAACAGTCCCGTGCTGATTAATAAGACGGTCAGCACTAAGATGACGCTGGCAATGGAAAGAATGTAAAAGCCGGTGATTTTCATTTTCGATGAGTAGCGATACGGTGTCATGGTGAGCACCTTTCTTAAAAGTAAATGGACAACGCTTATTGTAAAAGCATTTTGTTACAATTAGTCGAATTTGGATGAACGGTTTCAATTATGACAAGATCAGTTTGACTGGCGGGAACGATCCGTTTCTGCCGCGAGAGTGATCGGTTTGACGGGCGGGAATGGGTTGTTTGAGTCTGGGAAAAGATGAATTTGAGCGCGGGAAGATGGATTGTTTTCAACCTGTGAGACTGCTGAAATCTGACAGGTTTGAATTTCTGAGGGGGGAATTGGGAGCGTGGGGATTAGCGGGGGTGCGATGATGCAGGCGGTAATTCATCCCATAGTTCCAAAGCACGTCGTAAATGAGGAATGGTGATCGAGCCACCGACAATCAAGCCAACCGCTAAAATCTCTTCTAATTCTTCACTGGTTACGCCTTGTTGTTGACAGTTGAGCAGGTGATAACTGATGCAATCATCGCAACGCAGCACGAGGGATGCAACGAGACCTAACATTTCTTTGGTCTTTTCTGGTAACGCGCCGTCTTTGTAAATTTGGGTATCTAGGTTGAGAAATCGTTTGGTATTCAATCCGGCGTACTTCATCACGATGTCGTTTAATTGGGCGCGCCGTTCGCTGAAATCGGTTGCTTTGGACATGTTATTTGATTCCTAGGGCAATCATGCCGAGTAAGAAAATTGGGGTGGCGGAGGTCAAGCTGTCGATTCGGTCTAAGATACCGCCGTGTCCGGGGAGAATTTGACCGCTGTCTTTGAGTTGCATTTGTCGCTTGAATAAACTTTCGAGCAGGTCTCCGGCGATGGAGGCGAGAACGGTGGTGAGACATAAACTGGTGAAAATGATTAATTCCGCCAATGTCATGCGTTGTAGCAAGGCGAAAGAGAGGGTGATCAAGAGACTGCCTAACAAGCCCCCCAATACGCCTTCCCACGTTTTCCCGGGACTGACTTTGTCGGCTAATTTGGTGTGTCCCCAACGTTTCCCCGCGAAAAACGCGCCGGTGTCGGTGGCAGCGATCAGGGCAAATAGGAAAACAACCCATTCGCCGCCGTAACGGTCGTGTAGCACGTATAGCGCACACCATCCGGGAAGGAGGATTAAACCACCGAGCAGGGCTTTTAAATAGGGGGAGGTTGGCATGGAACTGTAGCCGCGACGTTGGTGATAGACAATCCAACGAATGGCGATAATCCACCAAATACAGGAAATGAGTAAAATATAGACGATGGCTTCGGGATAATGTTCTAAACTCCAGTAGCCGAGTAACATGGTGAGAAACAGTGCCCCAACGTAAAGCGCGTGCGTGAATCGACTTTGCCAGCCACAAATTCCCGCCCATTCCCACGCGCCCACCGCGATGACAATGCCGGTGATCCATGCCACGACTTGCGCTGAGAATAGTAAAATTTCCAATAGAATTGCGAAGATGAGCAGACTGCCGGTGAGGATACGCAACTTAAGCATTTTTTTCAAGCTGTTCACCCGTGCGTCCAAAGCGGCGTTGGCGTGTGCTGAAGGAATGCAAGGCTTGTTGGAATGCGGCTTGATCGAAGTCGGGCCATAACGTATCCGTAAAGTACATTTCAGTGTATGCCAATTGCCACAACAGAAAATTACTCACTCGCTGTTCTCCACCGGTGCGAATGAATAAATCCGGTTCTGGCAAGTCCGCTAAACATAAATATTGTGTAAACTGTTGTTCATTCAGGGCTTCGACTTGTAACGTGCCCTGTTGAATCTCGCGCGCCATCCGTTGTGCAGCTTGGGTAATGTCCCAACGTCCCCCATAATTTGCAGCAATCACAAGGGTGAGTCCGGTGTTTTGTGCGGTCAATTGTTCCGCTTGTGCAATATACTCTTGTAATTGGTTAGGAAAGGCTTCTCGCGCCCCAATCACACGGAGTTTGACGTTATTTTTATGTAATTTCTGCACTTCTCGTTGTAACGCGGTGATAAATAATTGCATCAATAAACTGACTTCTTCTTGCGGTCGTCGCCAATTTTCACTGCTGAACGCGAAAAGAGTCAAAACTTCAATGTTTTCTTGTGCACAATATTTCACCAACCGCCTCACCGTTTCAAGTCCGGCTTGATGTCCGGCAAAGCGTGGAAGAAAACGTTTCTTTGCCCAGCGTCCATTGCCATCCATAATGATAGCGATGTGACGGGGAAGTTGAGGTGTGGGTTCGTTCAAAGTTTTAATTAAAATCAAAAAGTTGTGGTATGGTCAATGAAAACCTGTCAGGCTTGAGTCATCTAACAGGTTTCTACGATTAAATCTACACTTCCATCAATTCCGCTTCTTTGGCAGCTAAGACCGCATCCACATCAGCAATGTGTTTATCAGTCATTTTTTGAATGGCATCTTGTAAGCGTTTTTCTTCATCTTCAGTGATTTTTTTATCTTTCAATAACGTTTTGAGTTCCTGATTCGCATCGCGCCGAATATTCCGAATTGCCACCCGTGCAGTTTCTGTTTCATGACGCACCACTTTGACCAAATCGCGCCGCCGTTCTTCATTCATCGCAGGCAGGGGAATGCGTAGAAACGTGCCAACATTGGTAGGATTTAAACCCAAATCAGATTCCCGAATCGCTTTATCCACAGCACTTAACATGGTCTTATCCCACGGCGTAACTCCCAAGGTGCGCGAGTCTAGCGCGGTGACATTCGCGACTTGATTCAAGTGCATGTGCGAACCGTAGCTATTGACCATGATGTGATCGAGCAAGCTGGTGTGGGCGCGCCCGGTGCGAATTTTCACAAATTCAGCTTTTAGGGCTTCAATACTTTTGTGCATTCTCTCTTGCGAATCTTGTTTGACTTTTTGCGGGTCGCTCATGATAGTTTCCTTGTGATAATTTTTACGGTTGACTGTTGATCGCAATTGACATTGTAGCGCAATTACGGCAATACATTTTTCTTTTCAGTGATAAAAATCCCGCGAGGTTGCATTTCTGGGGATTGAATGAGGGCAAGCATCCTATCCATTGACCGCCGCGCCTAATCGTAACGAATGGTTTTATCTGTTGTTTTGCCGGGAGTGGGGGGTTGTTCCTGCATAATTGGGAGTAATTGCCATGCTTCGGGGAGATCGTAGCCGGCTTGTTTCAAACGCGTCAACAGATGAGTCGATTCATCCAATAAAATCTGTCGTTGTTCACTGCCAAATAAATTCATTGCCGCTCGTAGGGCAGTAGCATTTTCAGTCAATAACGTGGGAATGATATTGGCGGCATTAATCGGCGAATGCGGATGCAATAAATGTGCAACTAACGGGTGTTCTAACAACGCGAAATGTCCCTGCCGCGCTGCGATTTCTGCCTGTAATTGTGCAATCAAATCGGTTTTTTGTGCTGCGGTGCTGAGAATGACTTGCATAATCAATTCATTGAGTTGCCGCAAGCCTTGTTTCTGTATTGAAAAATCGCCACCCAATCCGGCGCATTGTTCATACAAACCATCAATCCGATCTTTGAGTTGCAAAATCACTTTCACTTCGACTTGAGGCTGTAAGGTCGCGACTTCATTCAATAATTGTTGGAAGGCTTCATTAAACACAATACTTTCATCTTCGTCCTTGCCCTGCGCTTCACTGACATCGGCTTGCGTGATTGGTTGCTGAATGTACAGAAAGAGCGGATTATTATATTGACGTTGCAAATGTCTTTCCCAACACCCCGGATAGACACTGAAATAAAGAGACATGATTACTTTCCTGTGCGTAATTTTGGTTGAAAGTGGGATTGATTATTGGAATTAAAAGCTTTAGGATTCCAACGTAGTTCTGAAAAACCCGTGAATTCTGATTCAGAAACCTCATCGCAGGATGCCTCGACGCAACATCTCTCAATCTCTCACCAAAAATATTGAAATAACAAAAGGATATGTTGATGAATTGTTCATTATAGTATTCAATATGTTGCTGGTTCGCCCGGTGGGAAAATTTGAATGGGTGGTTCAAAAAGCCGACCTTGTTGTCGTTGTCGCTGTTTTCCCTGTCGATAAAAAATGACTTCCTTACTCGTTTTGCCTGCCACCCCCTTTAAGTCGATTAGCGGAGTAAATGGTAAATAATTTGCCCCCTCACCTTCGCAACAAATAATTTCCCCCTTTCTTGACAGCACCCAGTTTGCCAACATTGTGTAATCAATCAGTGTGCTGCTATAACGATATCCTCTCCCAGATTCTCCTGAATATGGTGGATCAATAAACCAAGTGGCTTCAATATCAGGGGCTTCAGTAAAATCTCCACAAATAATTTCCCAGTGTTTTATTTCGTGTAAATGTTTAGCAAACACTCTTCGGCTGATTTCCCAATTACGCGCAAGAACTGGAGTAACTTTGATGGTCTTAAACGCAAAAGCCATTTTAGTCACTGCATGAATAATATGTAGAAATTCTGAACTTTTCTCTCCCGGTTGCAACTCCGGCAAAGTTTGAATTTCTCGCTCAGTTGCGTCGTGAATCAGCCATGTCCAAATAGCAGCAACTTTTTCATCTTTCTCAATCAACAAAACCTGTTTGGCAATGGAATTATGATGAAACGAATAGGATGCTGCCCCAGCAAATGGTTCAATGATAACATCATAGTTTGGAACAGGATAATGTCGAATAATCTGCTTTTTCCGACCGTAATAGTAAAACACGCTTATTTCCCTAATGTAAACTTTAATTTGTCAGAATATTTCGTCAAGTATTTGTCTTGATCAAACAGCAGAATCCAGCCCTGTCCCATTTTTTTTCTTCCTGAAGCATTCATCCCCGTTACCTTAGTATTCCTTCCTGTTGTTCCGCTAATTTCTCCCCAATCTTCAACAGAGAGATTATCTGCATAGAACGCCCCAGTAATGACAGGATAATATCGGTTGTCACTAACAATTCCTGCAAAATCAATCACTAATCCAAGTAAATGATTGACTTCTCGGTGATGGGCTTGCCATGTGATTCCTGTCAATTGGTCAATGCGTGGCATACCTGACTGTAACTTACTGCCTTGTGAGACATTTCCAACGGTAACCTTAATTTCCAAACCCGCGGGATAATTTCTTAACTGAGATTCGCTTGCATTTTTTCCTTCCATTGGAATCACATCTGGATGTCCTTTTTCAATAGGGTTCACTATCGCCCCTACTTCAGTCGCAAGATCATTCACAAAGACTGCTCCAACAATCGCACTTAAAGTTTTTAAATCAATCTGTTGATAAAGCGCAAATGGCAGTTGCTGTAGTTGTTTAGCTGTTGCATTTGCTGCCATTAAAACCTGTTGAAAGGATACTTTAAATCCACAATGAGTTGAGAAACTTTGATTAATGCGATAATTCACTGTTGGGATTTCTGTGGATGGCAAAATATCCGGGAGCGAAAATAACGCTGCGATGGGCATATTAAGCGCGTCAGCCATGACTTGGATATTTTGAAGACAAATATTTCTTTTACCCAGTTCAACTTGGCTGACATAAGTACGATCCAATTTGCATTCTAGTGCAAAATCTTCTTGAGAGAAGCCTTTGATTTTTCTAAGTTCACGAATACGATTGCCAAAGACTTTTTGTACAGGGTCGGATGTTTTCATGAGACAATTCGACCACATTGATGACTATCAGTCCACTGACTATAAGCCACATTTAGTACAAATAAAATTATTTAGAATCAATCTATTAAATCATAACGATCCCAATCAATAATTTTCTCACGTTACAACCATTCTGGTTAAATTCTGTCACTGGAGTGACGCAATATTTCTACGGGAATGAGTCTAGTCCCGCTCAGATAATGGTTACTGCACCCGCTCCGAATCGAGATGATGAATACTGAGAATGAGAAACAAGCCAATGATTAAAATGTAATAAATCACATCTTCCGTGTTGAACAAACCACGCAACAGAGCTTGATAATGATTAGTGATTGACAAATAAGCGAATAATGGCGATTCCTGATCCGTGCCGCCCGCCCAATCAATAATCCACAGCAATAATAAAATTCCAAATGTCCCAATTGCAGCAACGGTCGGTTGTGCCGTCAACGTGGAAACGTACAAACCAATGGCACAAAATGCGGCGAGTAGTAAAATCACTCCCAAAATCGCTGAGAAAAATTGCCCAAAATCCAACGTACCGCCAATGAATAACGACAACGGCATCAAGGTCACCATCGCCAACATGATCAATAAAAAACTCATCAATCCCAAATATTTACCCAAAATAATACTCTGCATCGACACCGGCGCGGACAACAATAAGGGCAATGTGCCCTGTCGCCGCTCCTCGCTCATCAAACGCATGGTCAATAACGGTGAAACCAATAAAAAGATAATTCCCGTCCAGACATAGACATGCCCCACCACAATATCGGTCAAGCCCGGCGCACCCGGCACCCCTTGCAACTGCGACTGAATTTCCGGCTGCATAAACAAAGCAACACGAGACGCAAAAATCAATCCCAAAATAACCTGCACCACTGCCAAAATACTCCATGCCAATGGTGACAAAAATAAACTACGCAATTCCCGCGCGGCAATCACAAACATATCAATTCCTCATGTTCAACAACTTTTTCATGGTAAAAGTTTAACATAATTCGCCCTGATTCCCAAACGTACCGCGAATGCCACACGATAAACAATGTGAGAAGTTCGATGAAACCAGTAATTTTCATTCTGAGAGCTTGGTTAGATAAATGGGAACAACAAGTCCTGAGCGTAAACTGTTGCCAACTGTCAAAATCAACGGGGAGGAGTTTTTTATCCTTGCTAATGAGACGTTTCAATTGGCTCAGGCGAATATTCAAATCTGACGATGAACCATATTACAGTGTACAAGATTAGCAAGGAAATGGAAATTCATTGAAATAGGCTACGAACTTTTCATCATGTTCACGTCCATGACTATTTGCGAGAATCTTTCAATTTGGTGTTAATTTCCAAATCAATCATACGTTTAATCAGTGTCAGTTTAAAGCCCCCGACTTTTTCCATCGCTTCGACATAACTGCTGAAGTAACTCTCAGCAATCAATCCTGCAATGACATCGGTCAGCCGCTTGAATGCACTATAAATTTGCAAAGCCTGCGCGGGTTCAAATTCTTCAGCACACTTTCGCAAAATAAATTGCTGTACTCGGCTGGTCATGCCAAACATGAACGGATTCGTCACTCCCCGCGTGATATGCACCAATCCCACAATCCATTGCTGTTGCCAAAATTGGGCATCAACATGATCGATGTTGGTGATGTGTAAGTACCAATCCCGCAACGTTTTTTCCCGTGCCTCGCGTTCGCCGTCACGAAATACCTTACCAGTCGATTCATAGCCATAGAGTGTGTTATAAAACTCATTGACCAACTCACCGCCCCAACTTTGCAATTTCGGCGCGTGTTGTTGTAAAAGCTGTACATCTTGATCTGAAAAATTTGTCAGTGCTATTAGGTCTTTGACTATTTGTTCCATGGATTGATTTCCTCGCTGTTGTATTCGTATGTTAATTTATTGTATCATGTAATCTTACTATTATTTATGATTTGATGGGAGCAAGCAATGAGCAGTGAATTCACGTTGTTATCGGCGTTCTTAGTTGGTTTATTTGGCTCGGTACATTGCATCGGCATGTGTGGCGGCATTGTGGGTAGTTTGACGATGGGCATCAGTCCAGAAATTCGTGAATCCTCATTGCGCTTAATTCCATATTTATCAATGTATAACTTAGGACGAATTCTGAGTTATATGTTGATTGGACTATTGGCAGGATTTTTAGGACAGCAATTATCTGAAGTGTTACCGCTGGGAAATCCACGCATGGTTGCAATGTGGGCATCTAGCATCTTTATGATAATTTTAGGATTATACATCGGTGGATGGTGGCGCATTTTGACCGTGCTCGAAAAAGCCGGTAGTCAACTGTGGCGTTATCTTGAACCTTTGGGACGGCGATTTTTACCCGTGAAAACTCCTTTTCATGCGTTAGGATTGGGGCTCATTTGGGGATGGTTGCCATGTGGTTTGGTTTACAGCGTGGTGGCTTTCGCAGTGACGACGGGCGACACCGTGCAGGGTGCTTTGCTCATGTTGGCATTTGGCGCGGGCACCTTGCCGATGATGCTGACCTTGGGGGCAACGGCAAGTTGGTTGGTGCGTATTACCCGACATTCCATTGTGCAACAAATCATCGGCGCGTTAATTATTGTGTTTGGGTTGTTTATTTTATTTGGGCCCCATCATCACAAAATGCCACAGTCACACGACGGACATCATGGAGCGAGTTCCGCTTATGTTTTAATTTCCAACGGTTAGCTGTTTCACTTTGATCTTAGGCATGGTTGCGACCTGATCTAGGCATGGTTGCGACCTGATCTAGGCATGGT
>DYNO01000092.1 GCA_020721025.1 Thiomargarita sp.
CTACAAATGATTTAAGATCACTATAGGTGCAAAATTCAGCAAGTTCATCAATGGAAAAGGCTTATTTTCTTTGCGTATCGAAGTGATTTGAACGACGAGTTTGCTTGCGCGAGTCGTAACTACCTATCACCCCCATGCCAACTTGTTCAGTTTCAAAATCATATATAACCGGTTCGACATTTTTAAAACCGAACAAGTCTATAGAACTGGTTTGAAATCTTTTAAAGATGTCTTTTTGGTAGAGATTCAAACCTGTCAGGTTTCAGAAACTAGGTTTAAAATCACCAATTTTCCTGACCGGTGTAGCACCACCCTCTTTTTTGCGTCGCCGTAGCTATCATTTCAAATAGTTGTAAAGAATAATCTGTTTTCATTCACTATTTAAGAACGTTCAGAATCATCTTTTATTTTTTCGTCAGATTGCCGTGCGGTGCGTATCCAAGAGGCATTTTTACGAGCGGTTTTAAATAATCGTGGTAATAACATCAACTTCCATAAAATATAAAAAGGCGCGATCAACAATACCTGCAAATCCCTCAACGTTCCCCCACCAATCCACAATGCAATAAGCACATGAATGATGACAATCAACAATCCAAACAGCGCGTAAAGCTGCGTCGGCAAAAATGGCAACGGTAACAACAGGATGAGCAGAAATACATGGAGTGCCAAGGGCAATAAACACAATTCCAATAACGGCTCCAGTAAGCGAAATTTTCCTTGCAATACATGGAATAACAAGGAAGGAATGTGTTCACGCATCATCCGAAATCTGCCCCCTTCCCAGCGAGTCCGTTGTGTCGCAACACCCTTGCCACTGACAGGCATATCTGCCTTAACTGTTGTATTATCAACAAATTGCACTTTGATATTCGCGCGCACCAATGCCAGATGATATTCCAAATCTTCAACCACAGAATTTGCCGTGTAAGGCACGGTTTGCAATGTATTTTTCGTCAAACCAAACCCATTGCCCGAAATTCCCACAGATAATTTCCAACCCTCCCGTCCCCGCGGACGCAACACGTTAAATGCCAACAATGCCACGTTAAGTAATTGAGTTCGCAACGAATCTTGAGCATTCAGCACCGTATAACGACATTGCAATGCCTCTGCCCCTTGGCAAAATTTCGCTTCAGATGCCTGCAAAAAATTGCGTTCCACCACCGTATCCGCATCAATAATCAAAACCGCTTCAATGCCTTGCGCCAACAGTTGCGAAAATGCCTCATCCAGCGCATAACCCTTGCCGCGTTGCTGTTCATTGTGACGAATCAACACCTGCGCGCTCGCCTGCTGTGCCACTTCCGCAGTATTATCGGTGCAATTATCGGCAATAACCACAATAGATACTGCTGCGCTCGGACGATCACACGACTGTAAACTTTTAATTGTTCTCGTAATATTGGCTTCTTCATTATGGGCGGGAATCACGACCGCGAGGCTTTTTGGCGCGGCACGGATTTTTTCTAATTTTCGCATGGGAAATAATCCGCCCAAGGTGATAAAGATTAATTCCAGTGTGCCAAATACCGTGAGTAATGCAATGCAGATTGCCAATAAATTTATCCAAAACATAGCGAACTCTTTTATTTAATTGAATTTTATATCGAATCACTTCAAGCTATTTTACCACGAAATCGCAGTTAGATAGGCAAATTTTGTTATAATTAATCCCATATCTTTCATCGACGGCAGAATTGATTGCAATGCAGAATTCCGTCCTCCGTCCCCTGTCTTCCGTTTTCTGCTCTACCGAGACGCACATTACGCCATGATACAGTCACGACAATTCATTTACTTATTGATAATGCTCAGTTTATCGGCACAAGCTGAAATTATCACGGATGGAACATTGGGTAAAGTTACCTCGCTCACCGCGCCAAATTATCTGATCACGCCGGAGCTCGGTCAGCAAATGGGAAATAATTTATTTCATAGTTTTCAAACATTTAATCTCAGTGAACATGAAAGCGCGACTTTTAGCGGGGCGACCACAATCACGCGGGTGATCAGTCGAGTGACTGGTGGGCAACCTTCTGTAATTGATGGAAAAATAACGACACGCCTTCCCAATGCCGACATTTATTTCGTCAATCCAAGCGGGGTACTTTTTGGGCAACACGCCTCCCTCAGTGTGCCACAAGGTTTTTATTTGACCACAGCGGACGTGGTGCGTTTGGGGACGGGACAGTTGAATGCACGTCAACCGGGTGAGAGTATTTTGACCACCGCAGCACCCACCGCGTTTGGATTTTTGAGCGATTCACCGAGTCCAATCACGATACAAAGCAAGCTGTTAGCCACGCAAACCGGAAAAAGTTTGAATCTCATCGGTGGCGATATTCGCTTGGAAAATGCAACATTATTTTCTTCCAATGGACAAATCAACCTTATTTCTATTGCACAGGCGGGGGAAATTCAAGTCAATTCTACGAACTTTTCGCCTCAAAATATCACAAAATTGGGTACGATAACCCTTTCCCATGCAGAAGATATTCCCCATCTTTCCCTCACAGATAAAATACAATTAGCCAATCTTGATGTCAGTGGTCAACAAGGCGGCAAGGTTTTTATTCACAGCGGCGATTTGGTGGTGACAGGTGGACAAATTTTTGCTGACAGTTACGGCGGTAATGGACAAGGAATTGAAATCATTGCTGAAAATACCACGACGCTGCAACGAGGACGGATCACCGCGGAAAACTTCGGCGCGGGTTTGGGCGGTAAATTGAGCTTGCACACGCCAAAATTTACGATGGATAACAGCACCTTACTCACTTCCACTCGGTCGGCGGGCAATGCCGGAAAATTAACAGTGGCAACGCAACAATTGACGATGCAACAAAGTCTCATTAGTTCATATACTTATGGCGAAGGTTCGAGCGGTCAACTGCAACTTGATGCAACAGAACAGCTTACGTTACAACAGAGCGCGCTCAGTACCAATGCTCAAACAGGAAGTCGTGGGGACGCTGCGGGAATTGGGATTAATACGCCGAAATTAATGTTGCAACAATCAGTTATCAGTAGTCTGGCGCGCGGTGTGGGTGGCAGTGGTGATATCCATATTGTGGCGGGAGATATCCAACTCACTGATTCAAGTGGAATAAGTAACACTGCACAAGCCATGTCTATTAAACCGGCTGGCATGTTGACGCTGGAAACCGCGCGCCTCCGTTTGCAACGTAATGGTACAATTGACAGTACCCATCGTGGTTATTCTCATGGCGGTGAAATCAAGATTTCTGCGACCGAGATCGTGCAACTGACTGAAAAAAATCAAGATAATCAACCCAGTGCGATCACCAGTAATGCGTATAACACCGCGGATGGAGGAAAAATTACCATTCACACTCCCACGTTATTATTGCGAGATGGTGCAGTGATTCAAACCGCTACATTGGCAGATTCGACCGGCAATGCAGGAAATATTACGTTAGAAACCAATAGGTTGACACTAGAAACTCAAGCGGGCATTATTGCGAATACCGGCGGGGCAGGTGTGGGCGGTTCGATTGACATCACGACGCAACAATTAAACCTCAATCAATCAGGTATTACCAGCAATGCGTTTAGTTCGGGAGCCAGTGGATCGTTGAAAATTCAAACCAATTCAATGAATTTAAGCAATCGCAGTGAAATCCAAAGTATCGCGGTGGCGGACGGAAATGCGGGAAATATTGCCATCACCGCGACCGATGTACACTTAGAAAATCAGAGTAAAATCACCGCGGGTACGCGTGGCACAGGAAGCGGTGGCGAAATTCATTTGACCAGTCAAGCCATTGAAATAAATGATAATAGTCAAATCACGTCGCAAAGTTTGGAAAACACTGGACGGGCGGGCGAAATCAAATTGGATGTTCACAGTTTATTGTTAAATAACAGTAAGTTGACTACAGAAGCCAATTATGCCGGCGGCGGTGAAATCGAAATTTTAGCCACAGGGCAATTGCAAGTCGGTGATGGCAGTCAGATTACCGCGGAAGCGCAAGGGACACAACCACAAGATACTGGCGGTAATATCACAATTCACACCCCAACATTTTTTATTGTGGGAAAGAGTCAGTTGCGTGCTAATGCGTATGTTGGAAATGGGGGAAATATTCGGATTATGACGCAACGCTTTATTCCTTCAGCGGAAAGTGTGATCGATGCTTCGTCACAATTTGGAATCGCGGGCAAGGTGTTCATTGATTCGACCGATGCCGAAATAGTGCGGGAACTGATTGTATTATCAGAAAATTATTTAGATGTCGCCGAATTGATTCAACAAAGTTGTCGCCAACGTGAATCCCAGCGCAGTCGGTTACGGATGGTACCATGCCGAATTTTCCCTGCTCCTCCTAGTGATTTGCAACCTTTGCCGTTATTATTGGATATTGATCAGGTGAAATAGTAATTAATTACTTTTTAAATCAATAGGTTATGGTCAAAAAATTATATTCTGTGGCTTACATGCTTTGCGCTTATCGTTTTGAGGTAGAATAATACTCTGACGTGCAGATCGGGTTTCTAAAAAATTGCGAAAAACCGAATTGCCGGTCATCAACCGTTCCGACCGTTTAAAATTTAATTTTGATTTCAATCGGTTGACAAATTTACTGCCTTTGTCAACTTCATTGAATGAACAGATGACAATAAAAAAACGATCTGAATCACTGATTCAATGTGGGTAGTGTGGAGCTTATGAGAATTTTTAAGATTTAACTGATTGATTTTTATGATCACTGACAGATTATTTTAAAAAATTGGTGAGTATTCGACATGTCAGAATTCATGAGATTTAATCAGTTGATTTCAGTATTCATTGATCCTTAGCGACTGCTTGCTACCTGAAATTTCATTGTTTTCTCAACTCACTCGGTGGAAATTGATATGAAACATCCTGTTAGAAAAATGTTGATCTCTATGGTTTTATTGTTGTCAAGCATCATGTTGTTGTTTCCTTGGGAACTTCAAGCCGCAGAATGCAGTGAAGCTGTTGCTGTCGTGAAATCCTATTATCAAAATCTGAAAAACCGTCGGGTGAGTGCAGCATTGACGAAATGGGAAACGACAACCAAACAACTGAGAAATAAACTGTCTGCCACACGGATTAAGAAGTTAAATCGAGCAAAATTAGTGAGTTGTGATGAAGAATCGGGCGAGGCACAGGTATCTGTCGATGTCACAGCAACGACTGGTTGCGGGCGGGGGCAATGGCGAGGCACATTCCACTTGAATGTCAATGAAGATGATGAATGGAAAATTACCAGTCGCCGCCTGAAGCGTTATCAACGGGCATCGTGTGGTTGTTCATGAAGTAGTGAGGATTTCTAAATCTAATAGGAGTTACGCGGTTAAAACATTATTCAATTGATTTTACTCAGATATTGAAAAGTAGATCAAAATATTAACTTTTTAAATCAATTGAAAATTAGGTTTGAACTGCGTAACTCCTAAATTTATTACTTGACAAATTAAACGATTCATAACAAAATAACCAATTTTACTTTTTAGACAGATACAAGGAGTTTTACCTTTGGCAAATACCAATCAAGCTGAAAAAAGAGCCCGTCAAGCCGAAAAACATCGTCAACACAATGCGAGTTTACGTTCCGCATTTCGTACCTCGTTGAAAAAAGTCTTGAAAGCTATTCTCAGTGGCAATAAACCAGATGCACAACAGGCTTATCAAGGAGCTGTGCCAGTTATCGACGGCATGGTGACTAAAGGTCTGATTCATAAAAATAAAGCGGCACGTCACAAGAGTCGTCTCAATTCACGCATTCGTACCATGCAATAATCGTTTTTCGCACCGTCCACGATTTTTTTACACTTTCTCATTGTTCTTACGCAAAAAAGTGTGTCGTGGCGGTCAATTTTTCCCGCCATCCCATCTCAAAAAATTCTGTCAACACAGTCAACGTGCCTCGCATTTTATTCATCAATCTGTCAGACAGTTTCTCATCATAAGCAACAAGTTAAAAATATTTTCTTGTTTATCAACTGATTATCTAAACAGTTGGACAATAATTCACGACCCTTTTTTGTATTCAGGAAATTGTGTAAACACATCTATCACATAGGTCGATTTCCACAAATAGAAAAAACACATGCTATCCAGATACAATAACAAAATGTACATCTCATTTAAATGCCGGATGCCAAGCAATAAATAGAGCAACATCAATGCGATATCGCTAAGAGCACTGAACAATAACAACGGTCTGCCCTGTGTCCATGCCCAACGTAATAAGGGGGATTTAGTTTGCGGAACACGCCGAAACATCGCCAAGGTAACGAGAACTGCGGGTAATGAAGAAATAAGAAATACCAAATTCGCAGGGTGTTCTACAAATTTGTTGACAAAGGGCATTGCCAAAGTAACTGATTCGGATAAACCGGGTACTTTGGAAAACACCGGCAGTAAGAACATGATATAGAAATACTTTAACAGATAAGCTGCAACTAAGGCAAGGTTGAACGAAATTTTGAGTACATCGTGAGTATTATAGTCTTCAATGGAATATTTAACAGGTTTTGCCATGACAGTTGAATTTAAGTAAAAGAGTAAAGTAATCAATCTAATCAGCAACTGAACTTTTCAATTTTCAGAAAGCGTTGCATCATGTAAATGAAGTGTTTTTGTTAAAATTGTAGTCGCAACAGCATGACTGGTAAACAAAATCGCGCTCCCTTGTTGGCAAAATCGCTCCAATCGTTGCTACACTCACAAACTAGCTGTTTCATTCAAACTTGCGGTCGGTTCGTCAGCCAGCAACACTTGAGGACGGGTCAACAAAGTTCGCACCAAAGCCAAACGTGCCTGCTGTCCGCCAGACAATTGCGAAGCCTCATGCTCCAACGGAATCTCGCCCAAGCCCACTTGCTGCAATTTTGTTTGTAATATCTCTGTAGAAAATGGCAATTAAAGAGTGAAATCGCGTTTTCTGGATTGCAATATTTTCTGAAGGATACAATAAGTTATCTCGAATACTGCCAGCAAAAATCACCAGTTGCTGCGGTAACAACGCGATATTGGCACGCCATGCGGCAAAACCCAATTGTTGCACTGTCTGTCCACCACAGCGTAATTGTCCCGCGTGCAGTGGATATAAACACGCCAATGTCCACAGCACCGTCGTTTTTCCAATACCAGACAAGCCCTTAAGATGCACACAATCGCCCGCTCCCAAATCAAACGAAGCCGAACCGTTGAGAATTAAGCTCGCTGTCATCCCCTGACCGCGCAGAATATGCAGTGATTTTGCTGAGAGTAACGCATTCATTCTTAATGATTTTTCCACCATAATTTGAACGCATTGAACACATTTTGCCATTTTGGGGAGTCACGCAGGCAAAATCCTTCATCATTGATAAACAGAATCTTCGCATTTAACCAAGAGAGCCCAATAATGGGCTGATAGTCCGATTGCACCACCAAGTCGTATTTTCCGCGCATTTTCCAAAATTGCCACCATCGTTTCAATCGCTTAGGAGAGAGTGGCAACGTAAATTGAGGGCGAGGCACTTGATATACCATCTCGCCATTGAGCAACGGCATAAAAGTAACTTGTAATTCAGGACGTTGCAGTTGAGCCTCGACTAAGGCTTCTTGAATTTTGGTGGCATGTAAATTGACTGTCCAAGCGATAAGTATGCGTTTAAACTCAGGATTTTGTAGCACGGCTGCAATTTTATCGTTGCTCTGATATGCCGCGGCAAGTTGAATATTTCGCTTACCCATACGCCCCGCATCAAAATCGACCAAGGCATGATGATGCAACTCAGCAAGATCAGATTTGCCAATCAGATGATAATACACGGCTTTTTTATAAATCAGCCGGCGAACATCAGCAATTAATTTGGGACGCACTTGATGAACAGTCAGTAAATCCAATACGTTACGATTGTCATAATACAGTACCCACGTTGACACTTTTGCAGCTGCCGATAAGTGCCAAATCAATGATTTTGCTGACACAACCACCCGATGCCCCATTTTACCAATCCGTAAACACCATTCAACATCATCAAAATGGATGAAATAATCCCGCCATAAACCCGCTTGTTTCGCCACATCCGCACGAATCAACAGGGAAGCCGCAGCCACATATTCCACATCCATATATGAATTACAGTGTATCAAATGTTGGCTTAAATCAACATCTTCCGAAAGTAACTGTTGAGCAGTTTTGCCCTGCCATGCTGGAATCCATTCTAAATGTCGGTTTAGAATCAAATGTCCCGGATGATGTTGTGTGTCCACAAATGCACCCATCTCATTGATTCGCCACGGATAATCTAATTGCATCATGGTTGAACCGGCAATGGCAACTCTTGGTTTTTCCTCCAACACAGCCACCAATTCTGCCAACGCCCGCTGATGCACCAACACATCATTATCCAACAGCCACAAATACTTATAACGATTTTCTGGCTGCGAAAACGCCCATTGTAATCCCGTATTAAAACCGCCCGTCCCACCTAGATTTTCTGCGTTATAAATCAGATGGACGTAGGGATATTGCCCGCGTAGCACTTCTGCGGTACCATCATTGCTGGCATTGTCAACCACTAAAATATCAATTGCTTCAGTGGGATAGTCTAACGTCATCACTGAATCAAGTAAATCTAAAACATATTGTTTTTTGTTCCAAGTGACAATGATAATTAAAATTGCAGGTGTTTGTGACATGGTATCATTTAAAATAGCTGATGAGCGGGTGTCTGGCAGATAAAAATCTTGAATAAACAACTCGATACAAATATATCGGGGAGTCGGTTATTTGAAAAATTTGAGCAATCATCGTTTCAAATAATATTAGCTGAAACCGTGTTGCTGTAGAAAATTTTTCGTGAGCTTGGACGGTACACTTTCCGTTTGGGCTAACAGTAATCTTTCTAAATAACGAGCAATTACATCAACTTCCAAATTGACTCGTTGCCCAGCGATGGCTTGATCTAGTGTGGTGTTTTTTAAAGTATGTGGCACTAAATTGACTGTAAATTCATTTTGTTGGATAGTATTTACTGTCAAACTGATGCCGTCGATACAAATCGAGCCTTTGGCGGCAATATATTTCAATAAAGCCTGTGGCGCATGGAGATGCAACCGGGTAGATCGCCCATCTGTGGCAAGTTTATAAATTGTTCCCACACTATCAACATGACCACTGACCAGATGTCCACCCAATGGCGTTTGCAAAGTCAGAGCTTTTTCTAAATTAACCGCGTTTCCAACCCGTAACGCGCCCAACGTAGTTTTTTGTAAACTTTCGTTGGAAATATCTGCGTAAAATCCGTCAGTTGTTAATTTGATTACGGTTAAACAAACACCATTGACGGCAATGCTGTCGCCTAGTTGTACCGTTTGTAAGCCTAAATCTACCGTGTGGATGTGAATTCGGGCATCATTGCCTAATGATTCTAATTGTACAACGTTGCCAATTGCTTGAATAATGCCGGTAAACATAATTTTTCTAAATTTGGTTTTTAGGGATGATCCGTGAGTTCAAAAGTCTGGGTCTCACAATCAATTGAAATTACAGTGAATATTATGCTGCTTGTGCGAATTCGTCTGCGGGTTGATTTTCGGCATCCTCAATATTTTCGACACAAGTGAGATCGACAAAGACTTGTTCTAATGAGCGTTTTTCAGGTGTAAGTTCAAATAAGCCCCAATTTCCAGCAACGGACTGCTCAACCAATAATTCTGCTGGATTGGTTTCTGCACTGTGTTGAATGCGGATATGAGTTTCATCAACGATTTCAAGCTGTTCAATGCCTGCCAGTTGTTGCAAAATTTCTGGTGCGGGAGGGCGACGCAAACCCACTAATAAACTGTTTGTTTGCATTTGGGAAAACAGCCCGTCAATTGTGTCATTTAAAATTAATCGTCCACGATTAATAATTTGCACATGATCACACACCATCTGCACTTCCGGCAAAATGTGAGTCGAGAGAATCACGCTGTGTTCCCGCCCCAATTCACGAATCAGTTCCCGAATTTCACGAATTTGAATGGGGTCTAAACCGACGGTCGGTTCGTCCAAAATAACAATCGCAGGGATATGGATAATCGCTTGGGCGATGCCGACCCGTTGTTGGTAACCTTTTGATAAATTTCCAATTAAGCGACGATTGACATGACCTAAACCACAAAGTTCTAACGCTCTATCGACTGCATCATCGACATCCGCGCGTGGAATTTGATGCAATTTGGCACAAAAGGTCAAAAATTCATCGACTTGCATGTCACGATACAGCGGCAGTTGTTCGGGCAGATATCCCAACGCCATTTTCGCTTGCAACGGTTGGTCAAGCATGTCATAGCCGGCGACGGTGATTTGTCCGTGCGTGGGGGCGAGAGTGCCAGTAATCATTTGCATCGTCGTGGTTTTGCCGGCACCGTTGGGACCAAGAAAACCAAGCACTTGTCCGCGTTTCACTTCAAAACTGATGTCATTGACAGCACAATTTGCGCCATAGTAACGCGAGAGATTTTTTACAGCAATCAGGGTTTCTGAACTCATCATTGTCTATTTATCAGTGAGTTATAAAGTAAAACTAAAATCGTTAATCAACGCGCCGGGCAGATAGGCACTTTGGGTTGAACGTTCTTGATATGTTCCTGTTTCTAAAATAAAATCTCGTTGTTCGGTGAGAGCTTGCAAATTTTCCCCCAACATTTGATACAACGTTTCATCAAAACGCATCACATTGAGCGGGGCAACAATTTCGCCATTTTCCACCCAAAATGTGGCAAAACGCGTCATACCGGTCATGCGACAGGCGGGACGATCTGAGTAGTTCAAGTACCATAAGTTATTGATATAAATACCATTGTTCAGCGTTCGCAACACCTGCGCTTGAGGAAAATTGCCGGCGGCAAGTTCAACCGATTCTGGACTTTCATCGTCATTTGCCCCATTGGTAGCTAGGGTAAATTCTTTGGCAGATCGGGGAGACACGAGGGCTTCGGCGTATTTTCCTTGCGTAATCAATGGCACCGTCGCAGGCTTGATAAATCCTTCGGCTTGAAAATTGGCAGCAACTCCAGTGGTGGTATTTTCTGTTAAGTAAATCATTGGGTTAAGCGAATACGCGGGCGTGGCTAACATTTTTAACAATGGGCTTTGTTTGTTGTGTTGCGATTTTACACTAAATCCGCCCCAATTGAGTAACTCAATGATTTCATTCAGCGCGGCAGGAGCGAGATAGACTGGATATTTGCCGGGGGCAATAGTACGAGCGGGATATTTGAGTAAATTCAATTGGTTAATTGCATCAGTCATTTTGTGCTGCAATGCCGTATTTTCCCATTGAAAACCCGCATAATTGCATTTCACCGCTTTATCTCTGTCGTGATAGAGACTCCAATCGACATTGAAAGTGTAGCGACTTTGCCAGTTGCGCTGTCCCAAAGAATTGGCAAATCCTCGAAAAATTCCCCCCGCGGCGTAAATTCCGACACAATCGTGATTTTGCGTCAGGGTGAGGAACTCAATCAGCGCGTCTTCTGTGGCGGGAAGCTGATTGGGCGGATCGTCAAAAGTGGAACAAATGTTGGTGGCGTATAATAAGTAAGGGTCGTCGGGCAAATGGGGCAGGCGGGAACGCAAAGTGTCTAATAAGGCTTGACTTCGTTGCATATCTTCACTCAAATCACCGCTGAGAGCCAGTTCGCCTAATGCGTGACGCTGACCTTGTATTAAGTTGAGTTTGAGGTAAAGTTGGGTGACACTGCCTATTTGACGAATTTTTGCGTGATTAAAACGAGTAAAATCAGAGTGTTCCGCAGCAAACCAAGCCAAATAAATTTCATTGGCGTGAAGTTGTTGCGTGAGTGTGTCTGCGAAAGTGGCAAAATAATCTTGCATAATCAGGTGAAATCCGCGGCGGAGGACGAATTTCTTATTGTAACGTTTGTCTTGAATAATCGCGGAGGAATGCGAATTTTAAATGAATTTTTTAATATCTGATTTCATTTGGGACAGGGGACAACGAGACAGTTAATTCTCTTTGGTAAGACGAGCAATTAAATCTTTTAACCAATTAATTTCTTTATCTTTCTGTTCAAGTAAAATATCTTTTTGGGTATTCAATAATTGACATTTTTCTAATTCATGAAGTATTTCCTCTAATATAAAATAGGAGTTACGCAGTTGAATCGTTACTCAATTGATTTTATTAAAATATCAACAAATCGATCAAAATACTAACTTTTTGAATAAATTGAAAATTAGATTTGAACTGCGTAACTCCTATAAAATTGAGTGGTGGCAACCTTAAATGACTTGAAAATAATCAGCTGGGAAGAGTTAGTTCCTGTTACCGAAACAACTATATTTAGTTTAATATTGCTATATAC
>DYNO01000093.1:0-7083 GCA_020721025.1 Thiomargarita sp.
ACGGTTCAGACAAAGAAACATAAAAAAGAACAAAGGGAAAAGATTTACATCCTAGCAATACGAAAGCCCCAATTGTAGCTACTGATCGTCGGAACATCCCCATTACGGGTGGCACAACGCAAGTGACTATCATCGCAGCGCCAAGAACCCCCACGATTGATACGAAATACAGAATACTCTCGCACTAACCAAGCATTCCCATCATTCGGGGCACCACTATAATTTTTATGCCAAACATCTTCGCACCATTCCCATACATTTCCGTGCATGTCATACAATCCAAACGCATTCGGCTTTTTCTGTCCCACTGGCTGCGTTTTTTCCTCAGAATTCCCATTAAACCAACCATAACTTGCCAATTGATGCACATCGTCACCAAAACAATATTTTCCTGTTGAACCCGCGCGACACGCATATTCCCATTCCGCTTCACTCAATAAACGATACTTTTCCTCAGTCTGCTCGCTCAACCATTTCACATAAGCCTTTGCATCATTCCAACTCACATAGACCACCGGATGACTGTCATTTTGGGCAAAATACGGATTTTTCCAGTTCGCATCGGTTTTCTGCTCCCTTTTATAAAATCGATACCCCATTTCTGCCTGCGTCTTGTAGTCGGTTGCTTGTACAAATTTCTTAAACTCTTCGACAGCGACTTGATACTTCCCCACTGCCAGCTCATAATTTATCGTCACTTCATGAATCGGTTTTTCATCACCATCACCAAACCAACTCGTTGAACCCATCTTAAATCTGCCCTTCGGCAACCACACCACTTTTGGTCCCAAACTACCATCTTTCAATTTATCTTGAAAAACTTGACCGGGTTGAAAAATAACTGGAGATTTTGGTGGCGGCGTTTTCTTCTCTTCCACACGCGGCGCAACTGGAATTTCTTGTAAACTTTCCAATCTTTTCAATAACTCCCGTGCTGTTTGAATGCGCGACTCGCGGGGCTCTTCTAAACAATTCAACAAGATCATCTGCAATGTTTGTGGCACAGACAGCCGGGTGATGGTTCGATGCACAAAATCTGGCGATTGCAACGAATTCGTCAACATCTGCAACAAAATTCACCGCCAACGCATACACATCATCACTCGAATGCGCCGGTTTCCCTTTCGCTTGCTCTGGCGACATGTATCCAAAACTGCCCGCGCCCATAAATGTCAATTGCGTCAAACGGCTCTGTGGCTGGGTTTCCGTCAACACCTTGCCAATCCCAAAATCGGCAATTTTCGCCTGTCCGTCTCGCGTCAACAAAATATTTGCCGGTTTTAAATCTCGATGCACAATTCCCGCTTCATGCACCGCCGCCATGCCTGCACTCAACGGTTGTAACATCGCTAATGCTTCTTGCCAACTGAAGGATTTTGCCCGCATTAATGCTTCTAACGTGCCACCATCCACAAATTCAAATGCCAACCAGTACGGCTCTTGCGTTAAATTTAAATCCACCAATTCAACAATATGCGGATGTTTCGGTAACACGCGCCGCAAGGTACACAACGCATCCACTTCTCGCTGCAAACTTTTCGCACTGGTTTCATCCAAACAAAACTTGACCGCATATTTATCAAATAGTTGTGGATGCTGCACTTGCCACACTTCCCCAAATCCGCCCATGCCAACCAATTGCACCAATTCCCACGCCGGCGAACGATGTGGCACCATCGCTTTCGGCTGAAAATACGAACGACGTGTTGGAATCAACTCGTTGTAAAACTTTTCCTGTTCAACCGGATCCGCCTGATCATCTAGCGGAAAAACGGTTGCCACTGCGGTATGATGTCGTTGCGCTTGATGCAAAGTCGCTTGAGTCCGTTCACGCACCGTCGCAGGCATCGTTGCTGCAATTTCAGTGATAGCTTTCGCTTTTTCATCAGAAATCACCGTCCCTTGCCGACGCGCTTCTGCAAGCATTTCCTGAGCAATGGCGCGCACTTCCTCCGGAGTCATCGCAATCGCTTCTTCCAACTGTTCAATCCGTTGTGCTAATTGCAATAGTTCTTGTTCTTTCTGCAAATGTCCTTCAACATCCCGCCAACCTTTCACAAATTCAATCACTTGTCCCGCGAGTGGCACTTGTTTCATTCCAAAAATCAAAATATAGATCAACCGTTGATACAACAATTTTCCTTTCATCTGCATGGTCTCAAACTCAGGGCGAAAAGTTAATCATACATTTTTTTGAGGAGCAATAGAAACATTCAAATGATTTATAATTCAGAATTCTCAGAACGTTATCATTATTCTGAAAACTTTAGAAATTCAATGAATTCTGATTCGGAAGCCCCGTTTAAACTAATAATAAGCTCGTGGGATCGAACAATCGCTCATATTCCACAATGGCAAAACGATCCGTCATGCCCGCAATATAATCCGCCACCGCCATCGCCCGCCCCACGTCATTGCCCAACTGTTGCTGCAAGCGTTGCACCTCAATTTGCGCCTCCAACGGCAATAACGACGGATTGGCATGAAACACCTCAAACAGTCGCTTGATAATATGATGCGCTTTGTACGCCATCCGCTGCACTCGATAATGGGTGTATAACTGCGTGCGTAAAAATTGCTTTAAATCCAACATCTTCTGATACATCAACGCGCTGACGGTGATCATCGGCTCATCTTTCAAACGCACATCTTCCACACTTTTTGGTTGCAATGCGTCCAAATGCGCCCGACTGGTTTCAATCACATTGCTAATTTGCGCCCCAATCATGCGACGAATCGTTTCATACACAATTTTACGCTGAGAAATATCCCCCCACTGTTTCGACACCGCTAGGTAATGTTCCTCAAATAGCTCGTAGCCCAACAATTGCCGCAAAGAGATCAATTTCGCGCGCAAACCATCGTCAATATCATGATTGTTATACGCAATCTCATCACATAAATTCACAATTTGCGCTTCCAAAGTTGCCGGAGCCACCTGCCCTTCCCTTGAAAAACGTGCTGCCACCGCCCCCAAAGTTTTCGCTTGTTTTGACGTACATTGTTTCAAAATACCCTCGCGCGTCTCAAACATGAGGTTCAAGCCGCGAAACTTCGGATATTTATCTTCCAACTCATCCACAATCCGCAGAGCTTGGAGATTATGCTCAAACCCGCCATAATTTTTCATACACTGATTCAAACAATCCTGCCCGGCATGTCCAAACGGCGTGTGTCCCAAATCATGCGCTAAAGCTATCGCTTCGACCAAATCTTCGTTTAAACGCAGTGCCCGCGCAACCGTGCGTCCTAACTGTGTGACTTCTAAGGAATGAGTCAGCCGAGTCCGGAATAAATCACCTTCGTGGTTAATAAACACCTGAGTTTTATATTCTAGGCGACGAAATGCGCTGGAGTGGAGAATCCGGTCTCTATCTCGTTGATATTCATTACGATAATTATCTGGTATTTCTTCGACATATTGTCTGCCGCGAGATACAGTTTCATGACAAGCATAAGGTGCAAGTGGCATCATCATAGATAATTTTGCAACGCTAAAGTGATGGCGAACGATAACAGGTTAAAAGTGACAAATGGCAATGTGAGGCTCAACACAATTCAGATTCAACTGGCTGTTTAAAAAGATATTTTTCCGCAGCTTCGGCTGTCCAAGGCAGGGCTAATTTTACAAAATGCTGATAAATTGCTTCGGCATAGATACGAATTTCATATTGGGCGTGAATATCAAGGCGTAATTTGAGAAAATGCAATAGGTTATGCGCGTTGACATTGGCAATAAACGTCGTGTACATATTTTGTGGTAATACCATTCGAGCTTGTTCACGAGCAACGCCCTGATCCACCAAGTTTTGATATAAATTCATTGCTTGTTCAACATGTTGCAATAACTGCTGAGTCAATTTTTCCTGCAATGCCGCCTCTACCACTCCGTCACTACATTGTTTACTGCTTTGATGTTGAGTTCGCCACGTCTCTGGTATATAAAAATCAATTTCTTCAGAGGTATAGCGGCGAGATACTTCATTGACGGACATATAATGCCATGTTCTGTGGCGTTGCCATTGTCGCGCGATAAAGAGTGGACATTTTACGCGTAATTTGAATTGCACCATTTCAAACGGGCTGGTGTGTTCATGGCGCATTAAGTAGTCAATTAATTTTTTATCCTGATCTTCTCCTTTACTTTCACCAAGATAGGACACGCGCGCTGCGGCAACAATGGCATTGTCATTGCCCATCACGTCTTGAAGTTCTACAAAACCTTTGTCTAAAATTGGAATGTGGAGCGGGAGAGAAAATGTCTGTGTCATGCGATTTGGTTTCATTCCAGTGAAAAAGTTAAAAAATCAGAATTTTATTTTGAGATAACAGTAAGTTATGATAGAGTGGATTGCAATTTAGCTTGTCTGAACGGTAATTCACGTAAATCGCTTTTATGAAAATGAAGTAAATTACGGTTCAGACAATAACTCATTGTTCTAAATTCCAATTTCCAACATCGGCATTGACTCCCGCCCCGCCAATTTGCCCATCTGCACCGAGAGAATAGAGATCAAATTCCCCATGCGCCCCCGGACTGAGATAATTGTAGGGGAATCCCCACGGGTCTTTCGGCAATCTATCGACATAACCGCCTTCTTTCCAATGACGGGGTTGCGGTTCACCTTGTGGTTTGGTCACCAATGCGTCGATGCCCTGTTCGGTGGTTGGATAGACGTAATTGTCTAATTTATAAAGTTTTAATGCAGCTTCCAATGCTCGAATATCTTGTTTGACTTTCACCAGTCGCGCCTCGTCCGGACGACTCATGATTTTAGGCACCACCAATGCCGCTAAAATACCCAAAATGACAATTACAACCATCACTTCAATGAGAGTAAAGCCTTGAGAATATTTATTTTTCAATATTACAGCGTTTTGTTTTATTGCCAATTGCATTACATAAATTCCTAGTTGAATCAATCAAGTGCAGAGAAAAATTTTCAAAAGAAGCCTTTAATGTCCGTTATCAACCACTACTTGCATTTTATGAAGATTGGCATCGGGAAAACCGCTATCATGAAACTGTCTGAATTATAACTTGATCGCCACTATGTCAATAGATAAAGAGCGATGTAAAATACCGTGACCTTCAGGTTTTATTCATTCTCTCGCTTTCAAATTTGCTTGATTATCTCGCATAAACAACATCATGAATCGTTTTTAAAAAGCAAGGAATGTGAAATTGACACGCATTTTCGGCATTGGCGTAAAAGTCGGCAATTTTAAGCGTAAATTGTTCACGCAATCGACGCAATTGTTCAGGTGTGCCGCTCCATTCAACAGGTATGAGGTGTTTTTCCCAATATTCTTTTATTTTTACGATAGTTAGCATCATGTGAATGAGTTCAATCTGTTTCGTCACATCCACCGAATGAAACGTTTGTAACCAGTTTTGCTGCCATGTATCTAACTTTTCACAATGTAACTCGGGAAAATAATCAATTCTATGTTTTACAGTTGCAAAATGGCGAATTAATTCATCATTTTGAACAGCATCTTTCATCATCTGAATGTACAATTTTTTCAAATCGAGTGGTTCATTAGCAAATTGTAGTTTTACTGGATAATCATCAAAGAGTTGTCGCAGTTCTGGAGCTAAAAAATAGGCTTCTTTGTGAATGAAACCCGTGACCCAAATTTTGTGTTGTGAAGCATTTTGTTGATTGACACGAGCTTGTTGATAAAGATGCTGAAAAATTGCCTCAGTATCTGCAAATGGGTATTCCACACAACGCGCAGCTTCTAAATCCACATCAACAATGGCAAACAGTTTGTCAATATTGAGGTAGGAATTTTCAGGTGCTTGATCTTGATGCAGTTCGACTAAACGGGAATACGTTTCCAACACGCGAGTTCTGCCACCACAGTTAAAAAATGCGGGGCGTTTTTGTTGCCACCACTTGGGAATGCAGCTTTTGTAAAAATTAGCATCTGGGTATCTCTCCAAATGTTTATACATTTGTGGTGACTCTCTGCCCTCGACACTGTGCATATCGCCTTCGCACAGCACGATAATTTTATTTTTAACGCGGGGGGAACGGTAAATATTTTCGCAGTGTTGATCGATAGGTAACATGTAAATTCAGCTACTTAGGAGTTGACAGTAATTTGGGTTCTAACTCTTTGACATGCGAAGGCGTGAGCGCGGTGCACAATTCATACGAATGGGTGGCGAGAATGTATTGATTGCTCGGCTCCCACTCTTCCAATTCTTTAACGATTTGAAATTGCCAATCCGGATGAAATCCATTTTCAATTTCGTCCATCAATACAATTGAATCTTTAATCTGATTGGCTTTTAACCAAGCGTAAATGCTGAGTTTTTTCAACTCGCCATGACTTAAATCTTCGGGATAAATTTCTGTGCCATCGTTGGCTTTGAAAATAATGGAATCAATTAAATCTTTGTCAGGTGCATGAATTTTCTGTGAAAGTTCAGATAATTGGGGAATAACTTTTTTCCCACCAGCAATTGCTTGGTTGATATCATGTAGCATGTGATCATAATGATTGCCATAGTGATCTGTTTTTACTTTTTCATCAAAATCCATGTCACGAGCAATTCTAAAAAACTTAACTATTTCTGCAACAGAAGAAGTATCGTAAGTAAAGAATCCCGGTAAAGATTTTTTAGCTTTCTCAAGCGCGTTGTTATAACTTCCATCAGCTTTGAATAAAGACTTCCGCTCTTCTGGTGATAAAAAGAGATAAATTTGCGAAGAGGGCGCGGCGAGAAATATGCTGTTTGATAAATCTGCTAATAACAATTCAAGATTTTCTGAATCTAGTTTTGCACAACGACAGAACAACGCTTTGTTGTCATCGTGCATAATTCCTAGATTTTCAGCTAGATAGGAAGCAGAACGTGCGAGCGAGTTATGCCGATTTATGCTAGAACATATAAAATTAATTTCATAAACTTGATAATTATCTAAAATTTCAAGGGTGGCAATGTCACAATATCCCTCATTATCTAAGATAAAATAATCAAAAAGATTTGTAACATAAACGTAGTTGCTTGGACGATGCAACAAAATAAAAATCAATTGTAACAACGTACTTTTGCCGCCACCGTTGAGA
>DYNO01000093.1:7183-12336 GCA_020721025.1 Thiomargarita sp.
ATGCAACAAAATAAAAATCAATTGTAACAACGTACTTTTGCCGCCACCGTTGAGACTGCCCAGTGGAAAAATTTGGGGCACGAAATCTTTTTCAAAGGTTATATCGACATCTTTCAATGCGCGAAAATTGGGTACTCTGACACGAAGTAATTGCATAGCAACCTCTTATTCATCTTGTAACGGCAAAGTAAATTCCACCATGATCCCTTGTTTATCAACACGATTTCGCAATTGGCAATGCCCGCCGCGACTCCACACCAATCGTGCAATCATCGCCAAACCCAATCCCATCCCCTTGACTTCGCCCGTAAAAGACTTTTCAACTTGATAATACGGTGTCCACGCCTTAATCAATTCATCATTCGACAGACACCGCCCGTTATCCGTCACTCGCAGTTGCACCATGTTGTTATCATGCGGTATGATGGAAACAATGATTTCTGGGGAATATTGCGGATGAAATTTTTGTGCATTGGTGAGCAATTCTCGCATAATCATTTCAACGCCTTCAATACTAAAATTGACTTTATGTTTCAATAATTCATCCGCCACCGAGACACTGAGCGAAGCCAAATTTAATTCATTGCTGACCCGATGCACCAATTCCGCAAAACCACTCAGCGGCAAATTTTTCTGTGTTTGCATCAACAATTGTGATGAATCAACATAACGCAAAATATCAATCACTTGGCTGCGTAAACGTTTGGCACTTTCATTGGCAATATTGAGTAAATGATGAGCGCGTGGCTGGGTTAAATCGGTGCGACTCAACAATTCTAAACTGACTAAACCATTCAGCGGAGCGCGTAATTTATGAGAAACAAGGGTTTGAAATGTCCAAATTTGCCGTTCTAAATTCATCTGTTCGCTGACGTTGTGCAACCGCACCAATTGTTCATCGACTTTATTGGTGGGAAATTCGACGATATCCACTTGTAACCATAGTGACGATTGATGCGAATTTTCCGGGCGCACCAAGTAACGCGCAGTTTGTGCTAAATTCGGTTGGGGCCAGTTTTCCCACGCGCCCATCGGTTCAAGTTGATACAATGCTTTCTCCTGCTTGAGCAAACTTTCGCCAGTCAAATCATCACGCAATAAGCTGAGATACAATCGAGCCGAAGAATTGGCATAGACAATATCATCGCCATTTTTCAGCAATAAATAACCGTCTTCCGTCTGCTCTACCACCCATTCAAAACGTGACCATTCGGATAACACTTGATGATAATGATTGAGACGGGCTAGGGTACGAACGCGCGCCAATACTTCAATTTCGTCATACGGTCGGATAATAAAATCATCAATCCCAGCGGCTAATGCTTGTTGCATCAAGGCGTTGTCACGTTGCTCAAGTAATAAAACCATGGGTGTTTCGGCAAGCTTGGGATAATGACGAATTCGGTGACAGAGATCAAACTGGGCAGCAACCGCGGTACTTGCTTCTAACAGGATTAAATCGGGCGTGTGACGAGCTGCGTGTTCAAACGCTTCAGAGGTGTGAGTCGCAAACAGCAGTTGATAATGGTCACGAGCGAGCAATGTCCCCAGCGTTCCTTGTGTATCATCAACGATTAAAATGCAACCTACTTCTTTCATGAGTTATTGTGCCGTCATGTTGCGAGATGATTTTGAAAGTGAAGTGTATTGAACTATTGTAACATTTTTCCTAATAGGTAACTTGGCAGACGCAGTTACTTTTCAATTGACCGTTCATTGCCCATATTGCAGAAGCCCAATAATTCAACGTGATAGATTCATGAACTGTCCGATTTGGCGCGGTATTTCAACCATAAACCGATGATAATAGGTATAATACAATGAAATTCATCCATGAACTTAGAATAAAATGCCTCTCGTGAAAAATCAAAATCAATCATTAACTTATCAAGATGCTGGTGTCAGTATCGACCAAGGCAATTTATTGGTAGAGCGCATTAAACCGATTGCCGCCCGCACCCGTCGTCCTGAGCTTTTAGCCGGAATTGGCGGTTTTGGCGCGTTATTTGAACTTCCGCTGCATAAATATCAACAACCTGTCCTTGTCTCCAGCACGGACGGCGTGGGCACCAAATTAAAACTTGCAAAAAGCTATGGCAAGCACGACACGATAGGAATTGATTTAGTGGCGATGTGCGTCAATGATATTGTGGTTTGTGGTGCGGAACCGGTGTTTTTTCTCGATTACTTCGCGACTGGCAAATTAGATGTGGTGACCGCGACTCAAGTCATTGAAGGCATTGGTAAAGGGTGCGAACTCGCGGGGGCGGCATTGGTGGGCGGGGAAACTGCGGAAATGCCGGGCATGTATGGCGATGGCGACTACGATTTGGCGGGATTTTGTGTCGGTATTGTAGAAAAATCTGCCATTATTGACCGTAGTAAGGTCGAAGTCGGCGATGTCTTGCTGGGATTGGCTTCAAGCGGCGTACATTCCAACGGTTATTCCCTCGTGCGTAAAATTTTAGACGTGGGCGATATTGCTTTAGATACTGATTTTGAAGGAAAAAAATTGGGTGAAATTTTGCTCGAACCGACGCGTATTTACGTCAAATCATTATTAGAACTGCAACAGCAAGTGGAAATTCACGCGTTAGCCCACATTACCGGCGGTGGTTTATTGGAAAATATTCCCCGCGTATTGCCTGAGCAAGTCAGTGCGGTGATTGAATCGACCCGTTGGGTGCGTCCGCCGATTTTTCAGTGGTTGCAACAACAAGGAAACATTGCAGAAACTGAGATGTATCGCACTTTCAATTGTGGCGTGGGCATGGTGGTATGCGTGGCGGCGGCGAAGGCGGATAAAGCGATGGAAATTTTGCAAAATGCGGGCGAAACGGTTTGGAAAATTGGCGAAATTCAGTTTTATCAAGATAGCAGTATCGTGATCGTGTGATCTTGCGAGACGGATTCAGATTTGCGTAAGTGACAGAACGGCGGTTCAAACCAGAGATAAAAAAGCTGTTCTCGGTATTGCAAGGTGATTTTTCCCCCCGTGCACGCCCCGTTTGCTCGAAATTTGATTGGCTTTTCTGCGACCAATTGCCACCCGGCGGGGAGTTCTAACGGGATTTTTTCAATGCTGGGATAGGTTGTTAAGGTGAAATCACGCGATTGTTGAAAGGCTTGATATGCTAATTCATTCAGGTGGCTTAATACTTCATCCCGTTCATAAGCCGCTTGTACGCTATCGTAAAAGGTGATGAGGCGCGGGGCGATCATGCCGGCGAGGAGGGCAACGATGAAGAGAACAATCATTAGTTCAATGAGGGTGAAGCCGTGATGCGTTTTCATTTGGAAGCGTGTGAGGAGAAGAGAAAGTTAGTCTATAAGCCGGGTTTTGTGCGTACTTTCAAGCCGTTTGTGACTTAGGGTACGTGGTAATCATTCCTCTGGGATGTTTGTCATCAAACACCTCTAGCGACCTACCCAAGAGCAGTGCGGACAACACCTTATCTCAATGACGAGATGTGCCCTTCTATTTGGTCTTGCTTCGAGTGGGGTTTGCCCTGCCATCAATGTTGCCACTGATGCGGTGCGCTCTTACCGACACCATTTCACCCTTACCACAGTTTCACGCGAAAGCCGTTTGTTGACTGAAGTCGTGAAGAAGTTCTGCGGCGGTATCTTTTCTGTGGCACTTTCCGTAGGCTCGCGCCTCCCAGACGTTATCTGGCACTCTGTCCTGTGAAGCCCGGACTTTCCTCAGTGTGAATGTTCAACCAACCATGTCATACTGCGATTACCCGACCAACTTTCCCAAGTGGCTATTATAGCGTGTTTTTGCGGTAAACGACAATTTTCGTTCTTAATCTGAGCCGTTTGTCCCGAATGTTCCAAAGGTTCTGATTGAGGTGATTGTTTTAAATCTGCTCCATCGGAATCCACAGTGTAAAAACCGTCTCGCCCGGTTGACTGCTGCATTCAATAAAGCCGTTGTGCCGATTGATAATGGATTGTGCAATGGACAGCCCCAAGCCCGTCCCGTCCGCTCGTCCCGTCACTAGGGGATAAAAAATTTGATCTAACATGTCGCGTGGAATGCCAGTGCCATTGTCTGTAATATCAATCCGAATGACCAATTTATAACGTTTATTCCCCAATGTCATCTGACGATGCACTCGAGTACGCAGATGAATTTCGCCTTGATAATTGACCGCTTGAACAGCATTGCGCATGATATTTAATACGGCTTGTATCAGTTGGTCAGTATCGGCGAGAAACTCCGGAATACTGGGATCAAAATCACTTTCAATGCGTACCCGTTGCCCCACTTCAGACAGAATCAATTGACGTACTTGCATCAAGATGTGATGAATATTGACTAAACGTTTATGACAACGCACGTTAGGTTCGAGCAAGCGGTCTAATAAACTCTGTAATCGATCAGCTTCACGGATGATAATTTCTGTATATTCCGCCAATTGCTTATCCGGTAATTCCCGCTCTAACAACTGTGCTGCCCCACGCAATCCTCCCAACGGATTCTTGATTTCATGCGCCAAGCCGCGAATTACATTACGAACCGTCTGTTGTTGCATAAATAGATTTTCTTCACGAGTGACGCGCAAATGTTGGTCAGTGCGAGCCAATTCTAATAAAATGTAATTGCTGTATGGTTCGTCATTGACTGGAATGATGCTGTAATCAACGGTAATTGCGTGAGAATTAGAAATATGCAGTCGCACGCCTTTTTCAATCATGGGGCAGCGTTTTTGCAAGACTTGGCATAATGTTTCACGAGTTAACTGCGCGCCCGGTAACAAGTTATCAATTTCCATTGTCTTCGCTTGTTTGGCACTGATTTCTAACATCACCTCGCCCGCCGGATTAATGGCTTCCAAACGTTGCTCACCGTTAAACCAGAGCACCGCAGTGGAGAGGTTTTCTAACATGTATTGTGCGAGATAGGAGGGAATCATAGTGATGATAGTCGTGCCACAGCTTCTAAACCATTTGACAATCACTAACAAAGAGAATGAGAATGATTATCATTGATATTCCCGTCGTATCAAACTATTTTCGCAACTGCTTGATTACTCAAGGCTTACGTTACTATTACGGGCGATTATAGTCCCGCTGAAGCTCGTCGGGACTGACGGCAAAAACAGTTTAAGCAGTGTAATTGTTCAGATTAATTGCGGCATTTAAGT
>DYNO01000285.1 GCA_020721025.1 Thiomargarita sp.
TGCTTATCGACCGTTTTGCCGCAGATTATCGAACAACTGAGATTCGGACAGCAAGTTTATTAGGAGAAAATAATGCGTTTAAAGCAAAAAGGTGAAGAATCGTTCATTTCACTCAAAAATCTCACCGTCACCATGAACTGGACGACGGCAGCCGATTTCGACCTCGCAGCCTTGTATAAAACCAAGAGTGATGCCACCGGTTTAATCTATTTTGGCGACTTGGGCAAATTAGATAATTTTCCCTTCATGGCATTGAACAAAGACGAAGGGGTGGGTGACAGTGCTGGAAATAAACAAGAAATACTCACCATCGCCAAGTTGAACGAGATGAAATATGTTTGGTTGCTGTGTTGGGACTACAATCGTGTCAAAGTGGGCGAAAAAGCACGTTTTAAAGACAGCGATGTGCAATTGACCATCACCGATCAAGCGGGGCAGAGCAGCACGGTTGAACTTGATAGTAATGAAGAAAGTAATGTCTGTTGTTTGGCAGTGATTGACAATACCAGCGCATCTGGGGCGATGTTGATCAATGCCAGCCGTCCCGCCACCTTGCATGGTTTGAAAACTTTAGAGCAACTCCTTGAAATTGTGCAGTAACTGACTCATTTGAATCAAATTATCTGAACCTTAATTCAAAATAATTATCGAAATGATATTAATCGAGATAATTAGGGTTCAAACAGCCATGAACACGCCATTTGGGATAAAATGTGAACAGCATCACTCCCACTGAATAAATTTGGTACAGCTTTGTTTATAATGGAAATATGGATTGTCATAGCGAGATGTTAAGGTGCAAGATAGTATGCTAAAATGCAAACTTGGGTTGATTCCAAAACGAACAGTAACCAAGATAAATCATTGATAATAAGCGATTATTCATATATGATGTCAACGCGAGTAACAAATATTTATTTCATACTCCAAGTTTGCTTCGATAACGACGCTGTGTTGCCCATTATGCCAAGTTATGGTGACAAATACCGCCCCATTGATGCCACAATAAGTAAAAAATCATAAAGAAATAACTCGATGATTAAAATGAATTTATTGCCAAAAACGGTCGCAATCATCAGCATTACTCTGCTACTCACTCTATTTGCCACTCATTTTTTCATTAGCAAGGCGTTGTTTGAAAATTATGAGAATTTAGAACAGCAAGATATCAAGCGCGATGTACAAATTATTCATAACAATTTACAACAAGAAATGCAAATACTTGAAGAAAAATTGGCAGACTGGTCAAAATGGGATGACAACTACCAATTTGCACTCAAGCCGAATAAATTGTTCATCGACACCAATCTCGCACAGGAAGCATTGGTTTCAATTCGTGTGAATGCAATTCTTATTTTTGATACAAAAAACAAATTGTTAGTTTCACGTTCTTATAAACTTGAAAACAATCAAGTGAAGGCGTGGAAAACAGATAATTTGTTAAAATACATTTCTCAACATCCTGATTTAATTACACATACTTCAGCAAGTAGTCAAATTATGGGCTTGATCAGCTTCCCTGATGGAAATTCCAATACGGTTACATTTCTCGCTTCCGAACCCATCATTCCCACTGATCTCAGACCCCAGATCGCTGGAACAATTGTTTTTTTGCGCAGGTTTAGTCAAGAATATATTGAACAACTGCTGAAACGGCAACAAATCGGAGCTTATTTTCATTTAATTCAATCGCTTACGCTAGAACACCCCTTGCAAAAAATTATCGGTGCGTTGCGTCCAAGTCGTCCTACTTGGGTGATTCCACAGAATGAACAGCGTGTTTCAGGATTTAGTCTGATTCGGGATGTTTACCAAAAACCGATTTTTCTGTTGGAAGTGCACAGGGTGCGCGAAATTTACTTACAGGGCAAGCATCTCATCCTTAATGCGTTGTATATATTAGTAATCTTGGGCTGTTTTTTTCTTATTGTCACTTTATTATCACTGCGTCATTGGGTACTTTTTCCGCTTTTTGTACTTCTGAAAGATGTGCAGGTTATCACGCGCAATGGAGATATTAAAAATCGGGTGCGAGAATTGGGCGCGGACGAACTTGGTATATTAAGCCATGAAATCAATACGATGCTGACATCCTTAGATACCGCATTGAATAAAGAAAGATGTAATTTGATGGCGGAAAAAGAACGTTCTGATGAGTTGCTCAACAATATTTTGCCCAGTGTCATTGCCAATCGAATGCGGATGGGTGAATTAATGATTGCAGAGCATTTTGAAGAAGTGACTGTTTTATTTAGTGATATTGTTGGATTTACCAAATTATCGGCACACACCGAACCGCAAGAATTGGTGAAGTTATTAAACATGATTTTTTCTGAATACGACGCTATCGCAGATAAGTATGGGTTAGAAAAGATAAAAACGATTGGCGACGCTTACATGGTGGTTTCTGGAGTGCCGCTGGCGCAAATCGACCATGCACGACGTATCGCATTGATGGCATTGGAAATGCGCGATAAATTGTTAGAATTGAACCGGGTTTTTCAACTTGATATTGCGGTACGCATTGGGATCGCGACAGGCGAGGTTATTGCGGGAATTATCGGTAAACGTAAGTTTTCTTATGACTTATGGGGCAACACGGTGAATATTGCGGCGCGGATGGAATCACATGGAATTGAAGGAAAAATCCAATGCACGGAATATTTTTATCAGTTATTACAACAAGATTTTATCTTTGAATATCGTGGTTTGATTGAGGTTAAAGGCAAGGGCTTGATGCCCACTTATTTTTTGATTCGTTCCGCAGAACAATTCCAAGTATTAAATAATCATCAAAATCAATCATTTATTTCAAGAAATTTTGATTCTCAAATGGACGTTCTCAGACAATAATAAATCACTCTTACTCATGTTGTGCATTACAAGAGAGTTAATTCCTGTTGCCAAATTAGCTGCATTTAGTTCGATTCTGGGTAGTGCCATACTGGTTAGGAACGGAGCTATTTTTTTAGGTATCAAATGAGATATAAGTAATTGAAAATTAGTATATTTATCAAATATCGTGAACTTGTATTTCTTCAGTTATCCTAACCAGTGTGGCACTACCACGCAGAAAATTAAGCAAGCCGTTGCCGTAATTCTGAAAATTCTCAAATTCTGTGAATTCTGATTCAGACAAGAAACATTCAACACTTCATTTTAAAACGCTTCAAAA
>DYNO01000286.1 GCA_020721025.1 Thiomargarita sp.
ATAATGGCGCAGTCGTTGTAAATAATGGCGCAGTCGTTGTAAAAAAATAGTCTTTGTTGAAATCCTCTTGTCATTTCGGCAACCTCCTCAACCTAAAAGGAAAGATATTGATATGAGTACCGTAAAGAATCCTCCAGCAAGTACGCTTAACATGTTGGGAATGCTCCCATTGTTGGGCGTGCTGTTGATTGTTTATATCTTGTTAGCATTCACCGGCATTGCGAGTTTTCAAGCAGGAGCTTCACCGTTATTCACGCTGACATTGATGTCTGGGGCCCAATGGTCGCCCACGATTGGGGATTTGTTCGTTATTGTGGGAACATTGTTGCTATTTGTGGAGACAATTAAAGCGACACGCACTAGTCTTGTGAGCAACGTCGAAAACTCATTGTCTATGTTGGTGTTTATTATTTACCTCGTGTTATTCATCGTGATGCCTTCCGCGGGCACCTCGACCTTTTTAATTTTAACGCTGATGTCACTGTTGGACGCATTGGGTGGCTTTATTATCAGTACCACAGCAGCGCGGCGGGATGTGAACTTGAGTCAAGTCAGTTAGTTATCAAAGTCGAACAACAATGCAGGGTGAATCATGATGTTCTTGGGAATTGCACAGTTGAAACGGACTGATTGGATTACAATATCTCAATAGTCAAGTAGATTCGGCGGTGGGCAAAACAGCGACGCGTTTTACCCACCCTATACGGTTCTACCCCGTCAGTGGAGCTATTCAATTGATGTGCGATGGAAATCGTTGTTTTATCACCAATAAAGTCACATCGTCTTGTAATTTACGTGTACCGATATGACGTCGTAAATCGCTGATCACTGCCTGTTGAATTTCTAACGCACTTGACAACCAATGTTGACTCACCACATTGCATAATCGTTCTAACCCATAGCATTGCTTTGCTTCATTCATCGCTTCCGTCACCCCATCAGTGTAGAGCACCACACCCTCACCCGGTGCAAGCTGAATTTCCTGTTGTGCAACAAATTGTGCAATATCTGGCTCGACCCCAACCATAAATCCTAACGCAAAAGTATCAATCCGTGCCACCTTGCCTAACTGGCTGACATATAAAACTTCTTCGTGTTGTCCGCTGAATGAAAGTTTACCGTCGGTATAATCAAGCAATGATAAGGTAAGATTTTTATCACTCTGCATCCGTTGCAAGTTATCATACAAAGTGCGATTTAAAATATTTATAAAATCTTTAGAATCAATAAGTTGTGATGACAATAAAGTACGCACCGCAGTTTGCACCATGAGCATCAATACCCCACTTTCTAAACCATGCCCGGTGACATCGCCAATGCCAATTTTGATGCGCCCGTTATCTTGCAGGATGTCGTAATAATCGCCACCCACTTCTGATGCTGGTTCCATAAAGCCTGCGATGTCTAACGGCTTGATTTGGCGCAATTCTTCCGGGCGCGGCAACACCATCTGTTGTAACTTTCGTGTGACTTCCAATTCCATTCCCATGCGTTGATTTTCTTCATTTGCCTGTGCTAATTCCGCAGTGCGTTCCTGTACTTTGGCTTCCAGATGTTCAAACATATCCTTAAGTTGATGCGACATACTCTGAAATGATTGTGCTAACTCACCGATTTCATTATGATAATGACTGGGCACTTCTTGTTTCCAATCTCCCTTAGCGAGGGCGCGCGCTGCTTGATTGAGGCGTTGAATTGGATGCACTAACCACGCAGCAGTCAGCGAACCGATGAAAATTGCAATAATCAGGGCAATCAGTGTTGAAAATAGCATCAAGCGGATGTTTTGATAAATCGATTCGGTAAAAGCAGATTCTGGCACCACCACACAAATCAACCAGTCCAATCCCATCACATCTTGATAGGGCATCGTTTGCAAATAGTAATGCTCCTGTTCATCATGAAAATCAAGTAGATAAGTGTTATTAATTCGGTTGATGTCAGTAAACTGTTGTTGTAGAAATTGCGCCGTTTTCGCGGTCAGCGGATGTTGACTTTCTAAAATCGGTAATTTGCGTTGATTTCCCTGTTTATCCCGCTCTAATACAGTTTCCCCCGTTGATGTCGCGACCAGAGTTTTTGAGGATTTTTCAAGGATAAATGCGATCCCGCTGTTGTTAATGCGTTGTTTTAAAAAATTGTTGATTTCCGATAAGATCAAATCCGTCGCGACCACGCCCTTGAATTGATTATCTTGAAAAAACGGTGTTCCCAAGGTGATCGCCAGACGAGCGGCTCTTGCTTCGCCAAAATAGGAATAAATTTCACTCCATGCGTGGCGTTGTTGCTGCGCGGCGGGGGTAAACCAAGGACGAACAAACAGGTTATAATTGGGGCTGTGTTTAATCAATTTATCAGTGCGTCGTCCTTGTGCATCGGTTTCATAAGTATTCATTGCAAAACCTGTTTCAGCATCAACGATTTCGACGTTAAGTTGCTTGCCAACCCGTTCATAGCCGAAAAATTCACCCTCAATATTGCCCAGTTGCAGGTAATCGACGCTAGGAAAATCTTGAATTGTTTTGATAAACAGGGATTCTAAACTGCGTGGTTGTAACACATCGCCAAGACCAAGTTCGAGCGTGTTCGCGATCACTTGATTCGTCTGAAAGGGGACTTGCAAATACGCGGTCAAATGGTCTTTGATGCGTTGACTCAATTCTTGACGCAGTTGTTGAATAAACTGTTCGGTTGAGTGTTGAGAATTTTGTAGTGATAGATAGCTGGTTAATCCTACCAACAGCACGATTTGAATGATAAATGGAATGGTGAGAACGGTGCGTAATCGGAAAAAACTGAGATAGTAACCAAATTGGAAGGAATATAAAAATTTCATGAACTTGCCTTTTTGAAGAATGAGTTTTTACAGGTAAACTATCAACAAATAATGACAATGATGTGTAATGAGGTGACGATGCGAATTTTAAGTTTTCTTGGGGATAAAGTTTAGTTAATGTATAATCAGAAATTTGAAGGAATATCGCTCAAAATCAGGTGCACCACATTTTCTGGCAATGTTTTCATTGCTAAAATACTGTCAGCATGGACGACCTGATCAAGTAATTGGTTGATCATATAATTTAAATTTGTCTGATTCAGACAAAAAAGTTAAATATTATAAAGAGAGGAGAAAAAGCGAGTGGTCAAAT
>DYNO01000094.1 GCA_020721025.1 Thiomargarita sp.
TGGTTTAGTCATTGACCGAGATTTAAATGCTGCAATCAATCTGAATAACTATCGTTGTTAAGTAGTTAGAGTCGCGACCCGTATCAGCGAGACTTTAAACGCACGTAAGAGCAGTGTCAGACTCAGTGTATCGAGCTTCTGTGTTGACGACGTGAATAACATTTGTTTTCCTACAAATGATTTAAGAGCACTAGAATGTAGCGTTTTCTTTTGAGTTAAATCTACCGCGTAGCATCGTAAAAATTTTGTGCGATGTTTTAGAGATATAATTATGATTTCTCAACGTAAATTGACAATCAGTTGTGAATTTTTCCCGCCACGCACGGATGCTGGGTTTGTGAAACTTGGTGAAATACGGGAGCAGTTAAAGGCACTGAATCCTGAATTTTTTTCAGTTACCTTTGGAGCAGGGGGGTCAACTCAAGCTCGTACTGTAGAAACCGTGATGGCGATTCAAACTTCGGGTACGCCCGCGGCACCGCATTTATCCTGTGTTGCCAGCACTTCCGAAAGCATTGAGCAGTTGTTAAATGAGTATATAAAACAAGATATTAGCCGAATTGTCGCGTTACGTGGTGACATGCCGTCGGGTTGGATGGGGAGATTGGGGGAATTTGCGTATGCCAGCGAATTGGTGCAATTTATTCGTGAGAAAACCGGCAACCATTTTCATATCGAAGTGGCAGCTTATCCAGAATTTCATCCTCAAGCTCGCAGTGCTAAAGCCGATTTAGACTATTTTAAACAAAAGGTTGAAGCCGGGGCGAACAGTGCGATCACGCAATATTTCTACAACGCGGATGCGTATTTTCGTTTTGTGGACAATTGCACCGCGCGCGGCATTACCATTCCCATTGTACCGGGGATTATGCCCATCAGTAACTTTGAGCAATTGATTCGTTTTTCAGGGACTTGTGGTGCAGAAGTGCCGCGTTGGTTGCAATATTTACTCAAAGATGTGCAAGATGATCCGGTTGAATTACAAAATTTAGGGCTAGACGTGGTGACGGCATTGTGTGAAAGACTCATTGCGGGAGGCGCGCCGGGCTTGCATTTTTACACCCTGAATCAATCGAAATTACCGCTGGAATTGGGGCGGAGACTCGGATTAATCAGTTAAAGTTTTTTTAGCTGTTCGGTTTGATGGCAACTCATTTGTTTGAACCGTAATTTTCATAATTTCTCTAATTATCATAATTACGCAATGCCGTTGCTAATTTTCTGTCAACGTTTAAATAAATCGACAGTGGTTATTATGTAAATTATGTTAATTAGGCGAATTAAGGTTCAGACAACTAGCCTATTTTTAAATAAAGGATTATTATGGTACTTATTGTACAAAAATATGGTGGAACTTCGGTCGGTACGGTAGAACGTATTGAAGCGGTTGCAGAAAAAGTTGTTGCCGTTCGTAAACAAGGGCATGATGTGGTGGTGGTCGTCTCTGCGATGAGCGGTGAAACCAATCGGTTGATTAAATTGGCAAAAGATATCGACGACAGTCCAGACCCGCGTGAATTGGATGCCATTATGTCCACAGGTGAACAGGTGACAATTGGTCTGCTCTGTATCGCATTGATTAAACGAGGTTGTCCGGCGCGTTCCTACACCGGTGCCCAAGTGGCGATTTTGACCGACAGTGCGTTCAATAAAGCTCGGATTTTGGAAATCAACGATCTGCCCATGCGTCGGGATTTGAACGAGGGAAAAGTTATCGTCGTGGCGGGCTTTCAAGGGGTTGATAAAGCAGGTAATATCACCACCTTGGGGCGGGGCGGTTCGGATACCACAGCGGTGGCGTTGGCGGCGGCATTGAAAGCTGACGAATGCCAAATTTACACCGATGTTGATGGTGTTTATACCACTGATCCTCGCGTTGAACCCAAGGCGCGTCGGTTGGATAAAATCAGTTTTGAAGAAATGCTCGAAATGGCAAGTTTGGGGTCGAAAGTTTTACAAATCCGCTCAGTTGAATTCGCAAGCAAGTATAATGTGCCACTCCGTGTACTTTCCTCTTTTGAAGAGGGGACAGGGACTTTAATCGCACCAGAGGACGAAACAATGGAACAAGCACTCATTTCAGGGATCGCGTTTAGTCGGGACGAAGCGAAACTCACCGTGCTCGGTGTGCCTGATAAACCCGGTATTGCCTACAAAATCTTAGAACCCATTTCGGAAGCCAATGTCGAAGTTGACATGATTATCCAGAATATTGGCGGGGATGGCAAGAGTACCGATTTTACGTTCACCGTGCATCGCAATGACTTCAAAAAAGCTTTGTTAATCTTGCAAGATACCGCGCAAGTTCTTGGTGCAAAAGAAGTTCGTGGAGATGAGTCTATCGCTAAAATTTCATTGGTTGGCGTAGGAATGCGTTCTCATGCCGGGATTGCCAGCAAAATGTTTGGTGCGTTGGCGCAAGAAGGGATTAATTTACTGATGATTTCAACATCGGAAATTAAAATTTCAGTCGTGGTGGATGAGAAATACCTTGAGTTAGGTGTGCGCGTCCTCCACAATGCTTTTGAATTGGATAAGAACAACTAGATTACAAATAAGTATTCATCTGTGGTAATCTGTGATTTGAGAAACGGGTCGTGAGATTGTGGCAGAGACAAATTGATTTCACTGCCCACTACCCAGAAACGCAGCAACAAGATAAGGAGAAAGTCTTATGCTGATTTTAACCAGACGTGTGGGTGAGTCGCTGGTGATAGGCGATGATATTACAGTAACGGTTCTCGGCGTGAAGGGCAACCAAGTACGCATTGGTGTCAACGCGCCCAAGGAAGTGACTGTGCATCGTGAAGAAATTTATCAACGGATTAAGCTGGAGCAACAACAAGGAAAACAACCACCTTCACCATCTTCGGAAGGTTCCCCCCCGCCTACCGCAGATTTCCCAAATAAATAACTGTGTGGTGCGTTAAAAGCAACTCTTGTTTAGCGCACCTCAATTATTCAACCCAACTTAAAAACCCATACCGCTTACGAATTTGTCCGGAAGAAATCGGTACGCATGCACCAAATTTACGACCGTGGCTACAAGAAACTGTTTTCTAACAAAGCGTTATTCAAACAATTACTAGAAACGTTTGTACCGTTGGATTGGGTAAAAGAATTAGATTTTGAACAGTGCGAATTATTAGACAAGACATTTATTTCTAAAGCATATAATAAACGAGAAAGTGATGTTATTTACAAAGTTCAATTGCGTGGGAAAACGGCATACATTGTAATCTTGCTAGAGTTTCAATCGAGACCAGACAGATTCATGGCATTGCGACTGCTGCACTATATTGTCAACTTTTACATGCGCTTAAAAGAATCAGAAAAGAAAATTCGCCGTTTACCGCCGGTGTTTCCAATCGCGCTTCGTCCTGTTACCATAACAGTTGACAACAGATAACTTAGGTTGCTGTTGATTTACAGGATTTTTATGTTACTGGCACACAAAATAGAACTACGTCCCACACCGGAACAGAAAGATTATCTTGATAGGGCGTGTGGACATAGAAGACATTGCTACAATCAGCTTTTAGACTATTTTAGCCAAAAAGACGAATCTGGTCAATTGGTTAATAAGTGGTCTAAAGCTGCGGCATATCAATATTACATCAACGTGTTACGAGTGAAATTCCCTTGGTATAGCGAAGTTTCATCTCGTGTGACTCGTAATGCGATTGATGATTTAGATAATGCCTTTAAGCACTTTTTTCGTCGGTGTAAAAATGGCGAAAAACCCGGCTATCCAAGATTCAAGAAACGTGACAGAAAAGATAGTTTTGCACTCCGGGAAGCTGAGAAGTTTGATGTTGAAAACAGAACGTTACGGATTGAAAAATTAGGAAGTCGTATCGAACTGCGCCAAAAGGTTCGTTTTGGTGGAAAATGCAAACAAGTCACCATTTCAAAACGCGCTGGAAAGTATTATGCGTCAATTCTAGTCGAAACGGATGAATACGATCCAAAAGATGTCAATAGACAACCGTCTGTCGGCGTGGATGTTGGGATTAAGTCATTGGCAACATTGAGTAATGGTGAAAGTTTCCCTGCAAGCCAACCATTGAAAAAGGAATTGCGTAAGCTAAGGAAAGAACAGAAGAAGTTATCACGAAAAGTTGTTGGATCGAACAGAAGAGCGAGAGCCAAGCTCAAAGTTCAGAAAACACATTTTCGTATTGCCCGTCAACGTCAAGCGGTTGCACATCAACTCTCTGATTACGTTACTAAAACCTTCGATAGAATTGTGATCGAAGATTTGAATGTAAAAGGAATGATTAAAAACAGAAAACTGAGCAGAGCGATTGCAGATGTTGGATTCGGAATGTTGCGACAAATGATTGAATACAAAGCAAAGTTACGCAATTGTGTTGTAGTCATTGCCAACCGTTTCTTTCCAAGTAGCAAGATGTGCTCAAGTTGTGGGCAAATCAAGCAAGATTTAACACTCAAAGACAGAGTTTACAATTGCGATTGTGGTTTAAGTATTGATCGCGACTTAAACGCTGCTTTGAACTTAAACCGATATAGCAGTTAATGCTATCAGTCCACGACACGATCCGGCGGGACTCTAAATGCACGTAAGAAAACTAACTGGTGGAAGCGGGTCTAAGACTTGAACAATCAAGCAGTTGTGTTGACGACGTGAACGAAGTGAGAATCATTCGCACATCTTGTCCGAACAATTCATAACTTTTTAGGATCGGATTAAGTATCGCATTGATTGCTAAGGTTACAGGTTTAACCATCACAGAAATCGAGCAGTTGCGACATTGAGTTCAATTTAGATTTGTCGTAGATATCAGCAGAAAAACTATCAGTAAACTCTTTTTTTACGAGTGTGTTGTAGGAGTATTTGAATGAAATTATCCTATTTTTGGATTATGTTGCTACTGGTAAGCCTAACTGCTGCATGTGGCAATAAACCAGTTAAAGAATTAAGTGAGAGTAATCTAGCGGTCGATGTAAAACCAGGTGAATTGACAGAGGGCGAGTTAGACAAGTTAGCCAATAAAACCACGCAAAATAAAACTGAAGAACAACGCGCCGCAGAAGTTAATTTACAACTGGGCGTGGAATATATGCAGCGTGGTCAAGATGATATCGCGCTCAGCCGGTTGCGTAAGGCATTAACGATTGATGAAAATTATGCCGATGCCCATAATGCAATTGCAGTGATGTATCAAAAACTCGGACAAACTGCAATGGCAACGAAACATTACGAACGCGCCCTTGCCCTTGAACCGTTAAATTCTGATATTCTGAATAACTATGGTCAATATTTATGTCAGCAAAATCGGGTGACGGAAGCAGAACAGGCGTTTCTCAGAGCAACAGATAATCCGATCTATCGCAAACCTGAGTTTCCATATACAAATGCTGCTATCTGTGTGTCACGCAATAAGCAATATGATAAGGCAAAGAAATATTTGACAAAAGCTTTACAATTGAAGCCAAATTTTGAAGTGGCTTTATTTCAGATGGCAAGATTGCTTTATGACAATAAACAATACGTGGAAGCTCAAGCATATTTAAAGCGATACGCTGATACGGCTACCCATTACCCACAATCGTTATTACTGGGTATTCAAATTGCCCGCGCGTTAAACGACAAAAATACAGAAGCGAGTTATAGCATGTTATTGCGTTCTACTTTCCCCAACGCGCCAGAGATTCAACAACTTAATTAATGAGGCACCCATGACTAACACAACACCCCTATATCAGCCCGAAAGTGTTGACATGGTGGAGGCAAACGATTCTACGGTAAAAACGACAATGTATAGCAGCAATTCGTTTAAAGAAGATGTTGATAATTCTATGAATACTCAAGCCGTTCCATTGTATAGTGTTTCGCAGGTGGATAAGCCCGAATCCACAGTAACCGATAATTTTACGACGTATCCCGAACCGGCTCCATCGTATTCTGAACCAATTGAAACTATGGAGAAAATTCCTCAATCTGGGTATGTGTCACTTTATGCGACCATCGCTGAACTTAAATCAGATGAACCGCCAACCGGCGCGCCAGATATCGCTCCCCTTGTCATTGAAAAAACGACAGAACCTGCGATCTCATTGCCACAACCCGATGTCGGTATCTTGACTACCGGACAACATTTGCGCCAGTTACGCGAACAAAAACATCTGACAATACAGAATGTTGCAGATAAATTGTACTTAGACAACAGTGTAATTCAAGCCCTAGAAAACGATAATTACGAAACCCTGCCACCGCCGATTTTTGTACGTGGTTATTTGCGCGGCTATGCGAAAATTTTAGAAGTGCCGGCGACCGTGCTGATAGAAAAATATGATGCTTATGTGGGACATAAACCCCCTCCACCCATCACGTCTCAAGCGAAACCTAAGAAACAAGCGACGACCAATGATCTATGGGTAAAAGCACTGACTTATATCATATTTTTAACACTGATGGTACTGATGGTATTGTGGGGAGTGAACCATTATGCGTTATTAACCCCTACACCAGATGCAAATAGCAGCAATACCAGTTCCCAAGGGGAAAATCTCAGTGTGGGAGAAGGTGAATATGTTCCTCCAACTGAAGGGGATGATGATAAACCCACTGTGGGAGGGCAACCTGTCGTGAGCAATCCAACATCGCCTCCCGTGATACCGTCGCCCCCGCCGCCACCACCGGTAGATTTGCGCGCGCTGAAAATTCATTATCCCAAAAATGGCAGTTGGACACAAGTGACCGATGCCAAGGGCGTGGTAGCTTATAAGGGCTCACCAAAAACGGGTGAAACGATTGATGTGAAAGGTGAACCACCATTCAAAATTAAATTTGGTGCTGCTGGTAACGCCGGGGTTGAAATTGAATACAAAGGACAAAAAGCAATGGCAGAAACGTATCCGAAGTCGAATAAAAACATCATCATGGTAGGTGAACCGATTCCCGCAACCCCTCCACAGCCCCCCGCGCCACCAAGCAGTCCAACGCCCGCGCCTACTCCGGCTGTACCTCCGCGATAGTTGTTGATTATTATTTGGGCAGTTTTAAAATTTCGTTTCAGTTTCAACAGATTGAAAGCGATGAAAAACTGTCCATAATTCAACTTAACTCCGCTGCCAACTTCAACAAGTAAAAAAAGTAAAATCATCATGCAATCTGAATTTACGATCTCCCGCCGTCCTTCCCGTCAGATTCACGTTGGCAATGTCGCGGTTGGAGGCAATGCCCCCATTTCTGTTCAAAGTATGACCAACACCCATACCACAGATATTGCCGCCACAGTCGCACAAATTCAAGCCATTCAAAAAGCCGGTGCAGATATGGTGCGTGTTTCTATTCCAACGATGGAAGCTGCTGAAGCATTTGGTAAAATTAAACAAGCGGTCACAATTCCCCTGATTGCTGACATTCATTTTGACTACCTGATAGCCTTACGCGTTGCCGAATTAGGGGTAGATTGCTTGCGAATTAATCCCGGTAATATTGGGCGCGCCGACCGGGTAAAAACCGTGGTTGACAAAGCTCGTGAATACAAAATTCCCATCAGAATTGGTGTCAATGCCGGCTCATTAGAAAAAGATTTGCAAAAAAAATATGGCGAACCCACCTCAGACGCGCTCGTAGAATCTGCCCTGCGACACATCAACCTATTGCAGGATTTAGATTTTCACGATTTCAAAGTTAGCCTCAAAGCCTCAGAAATTTTCACCACCGTTGCCGCCTACCGCAAATTAGCTACGTTAATCGAACAACCGTTGCATTTAGGCATCACTGAAGCAGGGGGATTGCGCTCCGGTACAGTGAAATCAGCTATTGGATTAGGGATGTTGTTGGTTGAAGGCATTGGCGATACCATTCGCGTGTCGTTAGCCGCTGATCCGGTGGAAGAAATTAAAGTCGGATTTGATATTTTAAAAAGTCTGCACATTCGTCAAAAGGGCATCAATCTCATCGCATGTCCCTCTTGTGCTCGACAGAATTTCGATGTGATTAAGACGGTGAATGAATTAGAAAATCGCCTAGAAGACGTGCTTATCCCGCTTGATGTTGCAGTGATTGGGTGCATTGTCAATGGGCCCGGCGAGGCGAAGGAAGCGCATATCGGTTTGGCGGGCGGTACACCGAGCAATTTGGTCTATGTTGCGGGAAAACCCAGTCATAAAATCCAAAATGAAGCATTGGTTGATGAACTGGAACGCTTAATTCGTCAACAGATTCAACAAGTTCATCAAGCTGAAAATTAAGTGTTTAATGGACAAATTTGTAAATCGTTACGCAGTTTGAAATTAAACTTTCAATTTATTTATCCGAATTAGCGTTTTATTTTGATTCGCCAATGTGTTAATTAAATTAGTGAAATAACGTTTTAACTGGGTAACGCTAATGGTGATTCAACAATTTCCCCAAAGCACATCGGCAGTTTGATCTTAAACAGAAATTTGTTTTTCAAAATTGGGAATATCATTTTAATAATGAGTTATATTGCGATATTGCAAGGTTAATAAAATTCCTCCCCCAAATAAATACGAGAATCATCAACAGGATACCAACACCATCAACAAATTGCGCTATGGTGTGATCATAGGCTAACAAATTCAAATCGCTTAAGATGTTATACTAATCATGAACATACGGTGTTTCTTGACCTGTCGTGCCTCCGAGCAACACTAATTCCCCTGCGCGTGCATCATCAACATAGGGGGCACAATCCATAAAACTTTGTCCCAGCCACCATAATCCAATCGAGCCACCAAAGTTATCTTGTTGATAAAATACAAATGAAATCATTACGATAAGCGGCATCAATAATTGCCCTAATGTCCCGCCCAACACATGTAAGAAGCGTCCGAAGGGAGAAATAATCCAAATATCACTACGCACCCCAAGAAACTGAAAATATTTATTCGTTCTGGAACATAAAAAAAGTGTCGAGCAGAGATTGCCACATGTTGTACGCTAATCCGAATTTACCACAGTTATTATTCACTTTACCAACGTTTGCAGAATAATTTGCTTGATTTGGCTCGTCTGCTCAAAAATAAAAAAGTGTCCACCTTCAATCTCATTGATTATCAACGGATAAATAGTTTCCTGTTGCCAAGCTGCTGCCTCTTGATAATTCACTTCTTGCTCGGTGCTGCCAAACAACACAGTCATCGGGATGGGCAAGGGCAAACGGGGATGATATTGATGTAATTCAGCCGCTTGTAAATCAGCCCGCAACACCGGTTCAAAAAAATTCATCAGTTCAGCATCTTGTAAAATTTCTGGGGGACAGCCGCCCAATTGACGCAACATAGCAATAAATTCAATTTTTGATAAATTATGCTTTAGATTCAAGCGACGCGATTGACTGGGGGCGCGATGTCCGCTGACAAAAAGATGTGTCGGCAAGGGCAGTCGCAGGGCAACCAATTGATGTGTCACCAAATAAATCAACAATGCCCCCATGCTGTGTCCAAACAACGCATAAGGTTGGGTCAAATTCTGTTGTGCCAACTGCTGAAGCGCATCGGCTGCCAACGCATTCAGTTCCGTCAACAACTTTTCCCGAATTCGCCTGCCACGTCCGGGCAATTCCAACGGTGACAGTTGTACCTCAGTGGGGCGGAGAATTTCCTGTAACGGACGGTAAGAATAGCTATTTCCCCCTGCAAAAGGCAGGCAATAAAGACAAATTTTGTTCATTTGTAATATAATCTCGCCAAATTTTTCATTATCGCATAACCTATGGAGAGCCGCATGACTACTATTGAAAAACCTTGGAGTGGACGTTTCACTGAGCCAACTAACGCATTTGTTGAAGCCTTCACTGCCTCAGTACAATTTGATCAGCAGATGTATGCGTTTGATATTATGGGCTCAATGGCTCATGCTCAAATGTTAGCGCGTGTTGGCGTATTAACTGAAACCGAATGTCAACAAATCACGCAAGGTCTCACCACCATTCAGCAAGAAATCGCCACCGGTCAATTTCAATGGTCAATCGCGCTTGAAGACGTGCACATGAATATTGAAACCCGTTTGACGCAACTGATTGGTGCAATAGGAAAAAAGCTGCACACCGGACGTTCTCGCAATGATCAAGTGGCGACCGATATTCGGCTGTATCTGCGTCATGAAATTGATGTGGTCACTGCGGAACTCACTCGTTTATTGCGTGCCTTGGCGACCTTAGCATTGCAAGAATCTGAAACTATTTTGCCCGGTTTTACCCATTTACAAAATGCCCAACCGATTGTTTTTGGACATCATTTATTAGCGTGGTGCGAAATGTTATTGCGGGATCAAGCTCGGTTGCAAGATTGTCGTAAGCGTGTCAATAGTTTACCGTTGGGGGCGGCGGCATTGGCAGGCACCAGTTATCCGTTGGATCGGGCTTACACCGCGCAGTTATTGGGATTTGAAACGGTGGCGGCGAATTCATTGGATGCAGTCAGTGATCGGGATTTTGCGATTGAATTTACCTCTGCGGCAGCATTATTAATGATGCACCTGTCGCGTTTCTCTGAAGAATTAATTTTATGGAGTTCCGCACAATTTAATTTTATTGAATTAAGTGACGCATTTTGCACCGGTTCGTCGATTATGCCACAGAAAAAAAATCCAGATGTGCCGGAATTGGTGCGCGGCAAAACGGGGCGAGTTTATGGACATCTGATGAGTTTACTCACCTTGATGAAATCGCAACCTTTGGCATATAACAAAGATAATCAAGAAGATAAAGAACCCTTGTTCGATACGATAGACACGGTGAAGGGTTGTTTAAAAGTGTACGCAGACATGATTCCATCGATGCAAATCAAGCGAGACAATATGCGTAAACAGGTGCAACAAGGTTTTACCACTGCGACTGATTTGGCAGATTACTTGGTACGTCAAGGTGTTGCATTTCGTGATGCCCATGAAATTGTCGGAAAAGTAGTACGTTATTGTGTGGAACATGAGGTTTCGTTGGATAATTTGCCGCTGGAGGTGTTGCAGAGTTTTTCTTCATTAATTCAACAAGATGTCTATGCCGTGCTCACGTTGGAAGGTTCGGTTGCTGCTCGACAGCACTTTGGAGGAACAGCGCCGGCACGGGTGAAAGAAGCCGCACAACGGTTATTACAACAGTTATCAATATAGATTTTGGCTCACTTTCAAGAAGTCGGGAACGGATTCTCGACCTCCCAGTAACTTTTGCTTCTATTTCAATGGCAAATACCATGCGAGATTTAAACTTCAAGCATGGTATTACACACTTTACGCTTATTTTCAACATGGATGAGCATCAATTTCAGCGATTACAAAAAATTAAATCAGGTTGCAATTAATATTTAAGAAGTTGTCCGATATCCCCAATATTCTGAATTGGACCCAGCGGATTTTTCTTATCCTCAAATTCCACCACATTCGGTTCGCCTCCCCACAATTTATAAACCACCAAATCTTTTTTCAAGACAATCAATGCAGTAAATTTCCAACCTGTCGTGATTGTTTTGCGACGAAAATTTAACAAATCCAAAAACGCATTACCATATCGCTTGCTATTCAAAATCTTAGGTGCGACCGTATAGCCTTTACACGCACTTTGCGCCTTGATACATTCGTAAATACCATTCGGTAAATCATCCATTCGTACCGATTGATTGGGCACAAATTGTTGAATCACTTCTAAATAAGTAATCATGTGGACATTAGGAGTCATGAAGGGATCAAAACCCAGTTTTTTCAAATCCTTTTCCGTCGTTTTCTCAGGAATTATCTTGTCGAATGCTAACTTCGCATCGGCAAAACTCATCCAAGGCGACTGCGTGCTTTGCTTGACTCCGGGCAATAAATTGGAACAAGCAGTGATAGATAAAATTATGAATATTATCAAACTTATACGAGTCATATTTAACATAAAATTCTCCAAAGCTGATGAGATGAAGAGTTGTGCAATTTCTATTGATAGGAGTTGCGCCTTGATAAATAAAATATATTTTAAAAACAACCTGTTACCTGTCAAACGTCGCTGATGATTTATTAAGAATAAATTGTCATAAGTCATTGTTTTAGAAAAAATTATTTTTATGAATATGGCACTTTGCATTGATTCAAACCAAAAATCATATCTTCTTACCTAATTATCAAGAATTGAAGCGATTTTGCAGAAAGCTTGATTTTCGGTGGGAGGTAGAATTTGCAGAGAATAGTTTATCAGAAACAAGATTTTGTAATCGCTTGATAAGAGCAATTTCAATGCCTAG
>DYNO01000287.1 GCA_020721025.1 Thiomargarita sp.
AGCAGTTGCGAAAATAGTTTGATACGACGGGAATATCACTGATAATCATTCTCATCTTCTTTGTTAATGATTGTCAATGGTTTAGAAGCTGTAACATCGATTGTGTGCAAACTCATCAGAGTAATGACGCACATTAACCATAGGTGATGGCAGTGAACCGATTCAACGTACCGATTCAAACCATCGGCGAATAAGATTCGGGCTGGCACCACGAGACTGCAAATTGATCGTGGCGTACCAATCAGCGAAAGTTGCACACCTTGTTTAGATAGCTCAATTGGATAGAGCAATTGACTTGAAAATCAATAGGTTGCAGGTTCGAGTCCTGCTTTAAACAACCTTTTGGATAGCTCAATTGGATAGAGCAGTTGACTTATAATCAACGAGTTACAGGTTCGATTCCTGTTCCAAACCTCGATTGGATAGCTCAGTCAGGTAGAGCAGTTGACTTGAAAAATCAACGTGTCGCAGGTTCAACTCCTGTTCCAAATCCTTATCAATTGAAACTAGAATTTGTTGCAAGATTGTTCCCTACGTGGTTATGTCCGCAAGTTCGCTTGATGAGGGGCAAACGGGCAAACACCGCACCATAAAACAGGCTTGTGTGATAATGGGTACGCTAGACTCCATTGTTGCCCTTCAACTCTGCCTCAAACTCAACTCCACAATTGCTTGTAGTTCAATCAGTTGGGATGAGGGCGGCGAAGTTGCACAGTAACGATTCCATCTATCGCAAATTATCACCCGCACTGTTTTACGGTGGGGAACAATTTCATCAAGATGATAGTTCAACTCTCTGATTTTCCGAATAAACTTAAATGGATAGAAAAACTGAGATTGCAACACAACGACAGCAAAAATGGTCAGCTTTATTAAATGCCATTGCACAACAAAAGTTTTCATTCTCAAGATTTCTTCATGGAGAATATTACATGTTATTCTGGCAAGAATTCATCGTTCGCAAAAATGAGCGTGGATTGCTCTTTAAACAGGGCGATTTTCAAAAATTCCTCTCCCCCGGCACCTATCGTTTTTTTGACCCGCTGCGTGACCTTACGTTGCAAGTCTTTGATCTTTCTCATCCCGAATTTAAACATCCGCTGACCGATTTCCTGCTCAAAACCTACCCTGAAGACATGGCAAAGGATTTCACGGTGGTAGAATTGGGAATGCAGCAGTTGGCATTGGTTTATAAAAATGGGCATCTGGTGGAAATTTTACCGCCCGCCACACGCGCTTTGTATTGGAAAGGTTTTGTCACAATCACGGTTGAAGTGATTGATATCAGTGAGAATTTCTGCATCGCTTCCGACAAATTCCACGCATTGCTGCACACGTCATCGCCAGATTTACAACAACAGGTAAAAACTGCGGTTTATTATCAAGAAATTCCAGAATATCATCGTGGGCTATTATCGGTTGATGAGCAATGTGAACAGGTCTTGATGCCGGGCGCGCACGCTTACTGGCAGTTCAATCGTAAAATTACTGTTGAGATTCATGATCTTGCGACACCAGAATTCAAGCATCGTTTAGCCAATTTTCGCCTGACGGATTATCCAGCAGAAATCGCCCATCAATTGATGCAAGTGGAATTGAATGCCCATCAAGTCGCACTGGTTTATAAAAATGGTACGTTGACCAATATGTTACCGCCTTCGACGCGCGCCACCTATTGGAAAGGTGTGATTGATGTTGTCGTTGAAGTGATTGATATCAGTAGCGATTTCTCAATTTCTGCCGATAAATTCGATGCGTTATTGCACAGCCAATTGCCCGCATTGCAACAACAATTACGCACGGCGATTAATTATCAAGAAATTCCTGAAAATTATCTCGGCTTGCTTTTCGTAGATAAACAATGTGTGCGCGTTTTGGCTGCGGGATTACATGCGTATTGGAATTTTAATCGTAAAATCAACGTCGAAATTTATGATCTGTCCAAGCCACAATTTAATCACGAATTGGCAAAATTCCGCATTGAAGACTATCCTACTGAAATTGCTCATTATTTTACGCAAATCGAATTGAATGCGCGCCAAGTGGCTTTGATTTACGAAAATGGCGTTTTGAGCGATATTTTGCCCCCCGCGACCCGTGCGACTCATTGGAAGGGCAAGATTGATATTACGGCGGAATTTATTGATATCAGTGAGAATTTTGCCGTTTCCATAGACAAAGCACATATTTTAGTCCACACGAAAAACAACTCGCTCAAAGATAAAGTGACTGCGGCGATTTACTCCAATGAAGTTCCAGAACATCGGGTTGGCTTGCTGTATGTTGAAGGACAATACGTGACCCTGTTGAAACCGGGGTTGCACGCTTATTGGAAATTTAATCGGGATATCGTCATTAAAACGGTGGATACTCGGTTGCAGGAAATGGAGATTTCAGGGCAGGAAATTTTGACGAAAGATAAAGTGGGATTGCGGATCAATTTGTCAGCGATTTATGTGATCAAGGACGTGCTAAAAATGGTGGCGGCATTGGTCGAACCCGCTGATTATCTTTATAAAGAATTGCAATTTGGCTTGCGCGCGGCGGTGGGCACTCGGACGCTGGATGAATTGTTGGAAAACAAGACGGTGATTGATGAAGTGGTGTTTGCTCATGTCCAAAAGAAAGTCAACGAGTTCGGCATTCATCTGCAAAGTGTTGGCGTGAAAGATATTATTTTACCCGGTGAAATGCGTGCTATTTTAAGCAAGGTGGTGGAAGCAGAAAAAACCGCGCAAGCAAATATTATTCGGCGACGGGAAGAAACCGCAGCGACGCGTTCCTTGCTAAATACCGCAAAAGTGATGGAAGATAATCCGACTGCGTTGCGCTTGAAGGAATTGGAAACGTTGGAAAAAGTGACCGAGAAAATTGGCAGCATCTCGGTGTATGGTGGATTGGAAGGATTGCTTAAGGAATTGGTAAAAATTCGACAGTGATTTCGGCAGGGAATTTGGCATGTTGAAAATGATGTTCTCTCGTTAAAGATTCTCACTGTTTTTTGAGACAAACGTAAAAAAAGCCCTATCAATTTCTCGTTGACGGGGCTTTTTTATGATTTCTTCTTTGGAGTACAAATTTAAATTTGTACTCCGTTCAAGGTTTCAACAGCCTAAACGGCTAGCGCGCCTGAAACAA
>DYNO01000095.1 GCA_020721025.1 Thiomargarita sp.
GTACCACAAGCCTTATTGAGATATTCTTTTTGTTCTTCTGTGGGTCTTAATTCAACCTTGTGTGCTAGTAACATGGCTTAGTCCGGTACTTTAAATATTTTGTCAATTTAACCCAACTATACAATAGTGGTTGTCAATCGACAAATCTATAAGCGATTTAGGAACACTATATCAAACTCGTTCTATCCTATCTAACATGATAATCAATTTGAGAGATGAAAGTAGAAGTGACGCGGTTTAAATCTCATGTTCCATCAATTTCGCTTAGTTGAAGTAAAATCTGTTTGAATCCAAATTTACGGATTGTCTGAACCAGAATTGACAGAATTTGGGAATTTCCAGAATGAAAATCAAATGATTGTCAAAAAAAATTGACATGATACCGTTGACTTTATTCTAAAAATTCTACCAATTCCGGTTCAGCCAAGAGTTTAACGCCATTGTATCTAAAAAACCATCTACTCAAAATTTTTGTGCTCCGTCCTGCTAGACTATCGAAATAAAAGGCAATATGGTTAGTAGGCACAAAGTTCAAACTTAATTTCAACTGTGTAACTTCTAATGGTATTGTAAGAAAAACTGAACCTATCCAAATTTTTCAAAACTAGAAAAAAACATGCACAATCCGCTACTTACCCTGCAAGGCTTACCGCCGTTTTCCCAAATTCAACCCGAACATATTGTTCCCGCGATCACTCAATTACTCAACGATAATCGAGCGACGATTCAACACCTACTCACCACTGCCCAACCCCCAACATGGAACAATTTAATCCAACCACTCAATGACTTAAATGACAAATTGAGTCGCGTTTGGTCACCCATTGGGCATCTGCACGGCGTGGCGGACTCTGAAGCCCTGCGCGAACCTTACAATCAAGCGGTTGCGATGAAGTCGGAATATCACACGGAAATCGGACAAAATCAAGTTTTATACACGGCTTACCAAACGATAGCCAACAGTGCCGAATTTTCCCAACTTGAGCCCGCGCAACAACAGATCATTCACAATGAACTGCGTGATTTTCGCTTATCTGGCATACAGTTACCGCCAGATCAACAAGCACGATGCAAGGCAATTTATCAACGACTTTCAAAACTGAGCACTGAATTTTCTGAACATGTTCTCGATGCAACGCATGGTTGGAAAAAACATGTCACTGATGAAAATTTATTGGCGGGTTTACCGAATTTAATCAAAGGGTTGGCTCAACAAAATGCCCAACAAGAAAACTTGCCCGGTTGGTTACTCACGCTTGATTTGCCGTGCTACCTACCGGTGATGAATTATGCAGATAATCGTGAATTGCGGCAAGAAATGTATGAAGCCTTTGTAACTCGCGCTTCTGACCAAGGCGTGAACGCGGGGAAGTGGGATAACTCAGCGATAATTCAAGAAATTTTGACATTGCGTCATGAACTCGCTACGTTGTTAGAATTCAACAATTACACCGAATTTTCGCTTTACACCAAGATGGCAGACAATCCTAAGCAGGTGCTTGATTTTTTGCTTGATCTGGCAAAACGAGCGCGTCCTTATGCTGAAAGAGATTTGCAGGAACTCCACACGTTTGCAAAACAGCAGTTTGGAGTCGAAAACTTGGCAATGTGGGATATTCCCTATTATTCTGAAAAACTGCGTCAGCATGATTATGATATTTCTCAAGAAATGCTGCGTCCTTATTTTCCATTGCCAAAAGTTTTGTCCGGACTGTTTGAAGTAATCAAGAGATTGTTTAACATGTCTATTCAAGTACATCCGGGCGTTGACGTGTGGCATGAGGAAGTGCAATTTTTTGATATTTTCGACAGTCGCGGGACGTTGCGGGGACAATTTTACTTAGATTTGTATGCGCGCAAGGGGAAGCGGGGCGGAGCGTGGATGGATGAATGCGTCACTCGCAAAAAAACCGCAGAAGGCGTGCAAACTCCAGTGGCTTATTTGGTGTGCAATTTTACGCCGCCGGTGGATAAACAACCTTCACTGTTGACGCACAATGAGGTTACGACGCTATTTCACGAATTTGGGCACGGCTTGCACCATTTATTGACGCAAGTTGACTATGCACCGGTGGCGGGAATTAACGGCGTGTTGTGGGATGCGGTTGAATTGCCTAGCCAAATTTTAGAAAATTGGTGTTGGGAAAAGCAGGCATTGGATGGGATGGCGGCGCATTACGAGACGGGTGAACCGTTGCCAGACAGTTTATTTGCGAAAATGACCGCGGCGAAAAATTTTCAATCTGGGCTGTTTTTGTTGCGACAACTGGAGTTTGCGATTTTTGATCTGCGAGTTCATACCGAATATTATCCCAATATGGACGTTCAAGCCTTGTTAGACCAAGTTCGGCAACAAATCGCGGTGTTGATTCCACCGAGTTTCAATCGGTTCCAGCACAGTTTCACTCATATTTTTGCCGGAGGGTATGCTGCCGGTTATTACAGTTACAAGTGGGCAGAGGTACTTGCAGCAGATGCGTTTGCGAAATTTGAAGAAAATGGCATTTTTGACCAAAAAACCGGGCAAGCCTTTCTTAATTGCATTTTAGAACCGGGTGGCTCCCGCAATCCAATGGAATTATTTGTGGCATTTCGGGGACGTGAACCTCAAATTGACGCGTTACTGCGGCGTTGTGGCATGGCTTGAACTTGATTTTGAACATAACCGCTTGATTATGAAAATTATGTTAATTAGGCGAATTATGGTTCAAACAGTGTTGCTCTTGATGGTGGTGAGTATAAATGGCGAAGTAATGGCGAAAGTTTCCCGGCAAGCCAACCTTTGAAAAAGGAATTGCATAAGTTAAGGAAAGAACAGAAGAAGTTATCACGAAAAGTTGATGAAATTCTACTTGAATGTTATCAAGTTCCACCAGCGGTTTGTCGTGCGATAAGATGGTTTTTCGGTGAATTCTCAAAGTGGCGACTTTTGAGATGTGAATAACGTTTAGCAATTCGCGGTATGAAAATAATATTGAAAATACTCAAGCGGTTGCAAATTTCAAAAAACTATTGATATTATTGTAACTCGTTGATTTATCGCTAATTTAGGTTTTCATACTAAGAATTACTGAATCATGCGCGATTTGAACTGTGTAACCCCCGAGCACTATATAATACACTATTTAGCGACGTTCATCCACGTCCAGAATTTCAGGAGGAATGATTGGCAAACGTTATTGTTGTTACATCAGGCAAGGGTGGGGTCGGAAAAACGACTACCAGTGCTGCATTTGCCACCGGGCTCGCCCTGCGCGGGTTCAAAACCGTCGTGATTGATTTTGATGTTGGATTACGCAACCTTGATTTAGTCATGGGCTGCGAACGCCGAGTGGTTTATGATTTTGTCAATGTTATCAATGGGGAAGGCAATTTAAATCAAGCTCTGATTCGTGATAAGCGAGTGGATGATTTGTTCATTTTACCCGCTTCTCAAACACGAGATAAAGACGCGCTCACGTTGGAGGGAGTCGAACGTGTCATTCAGGAATTGAAACAACGCTTTGATTTTGTTATCTGTGATTCGCCCGCGGGGATTGAACAAGGGGCAATTATGGCGATGTATTTTGCAGACGAAGCAGTGGTCGTGACTAATCCCGAAGTTTCATCGGTGCGTGATTCCGACCGCATTATTGGGATATTATCAAGCAAAACCTATCGCGCCGTTCACAACTTAGAACCGATTAAAGAACATCTACTTATCACACGCTATGCAGCAAAACGAGTCAATCAGGGCGAAATGATGAGTGCAGAGGATGTGCAAGAAATTCTCGCCGTCCCGTTGTTGGGAGTCATTCCCGAATCGCCATCGGTTTTACAAGCCTCGAATGCTGGCATTCCAGTCACCTTGGATACGCACAGCGACGCTGGACAAGCCTATTTAGATGTGGTTGCGCGCTTTTTGGGCGAAGAGCGTCCCCAACGATTTATTCACTCTAAAAGAAGTTTCTTCTCTCGTTTGTTTGGAACTTGACCATGAGTTTTTTTGATTATTTTCTCGCCACTCGCAAAAATACCGCAACTGTTGCCAAAGAACGTTTACAAATCATTGTGGCACACGAGCGCGGACAGCGTGGCACGGCGAAATTTGACTATCTACCGTTGTTGCAGCAAGAATTATTGGAAGTGGTTAGAAAATACGTTGCTATTCAAGATGATCAAATCAAGATAAATATCGAGAAGGATGGTAGCTATGAAGTGTTAGAATTAAATATCGCACTTTCTGAAACCGATAAGAAAATCCAAAAGTAGTGGTCTCTCTACAATATGAGCTCACGACCGATCAACAACCTTCCTCGAATTCTTTGGTAGGAAAGACTTGGAAGGTTTCTTATCTCAATGGAATCAATTAATTAAAAGTCTATCTTTCTATATAATGTATAAAACAATTGATCTTTTCGCAGGAATTGGCGGTATTCGACTGGGATTTGAAGCCTATCATTGTCAAAATGTTTTTGCTTCAGAATGGGATACAGATGCACAAACAGTTTACGCCGCCAACTTTGGGGAAAAACCCGCAGGCGATATCAATCTCATTGATCTTCAGACAATTCCACCGCATGATATTTTGTTAGCCGGTTTTCCCTGTCAACCATTTAGCATTGCAGGAAAAGGTTTAGGTTTTGCCGATACTCGTGGCACTTTATTTTTTAATATCGAAGCGATTCTTGCTGTGAAGCAACCGCAGGCTTTTTTATTAGAAAATGTCAAACGTTTAACCACGCATGACCATGGAAAAACCTTTGCAATTATTTTAGACCGGTTGAAAAGATTGGGTTATACTGTTTTTTACACTGTATTGAATTCATTGAATTTTGGTCTGCCACAAAAACGTGAACGTATCTACATCGTGGGTTTTTCTCAACCGCTCGATTTCCATTTTCCAAATCCGTCAGGTATTTACAAACCGCTTGCTGAAATTTTAGAAAACGATGCCGAAGTCTCTGAAAACTATTTTCTTTCCAAAGAAATTCGCCAAAAACGGCTACAGAAGGTTAAAAGTTTTCCACCTTATCCGTCAATATGGCATGAAAATATCGGTGGTCATATTTCTGCATTGCCTTATTCCTGTGCATTGCGAGCCGGTGGAAGTTATAATTATCTCGTGGTCAATGGGGTGCGACGCTTGACGGTGACAGAAATGTTGCGTTTACAAGGATTTCCTGATGATTTTAAAATTTCGCTGTCCTACTCTGGAGCGCGCAAAGTGATTGGAAATTCTGTCACAGTTCCTGTAATTCAAGCAATTGCAAGAGAAATGCTTAAAGCATTGCAAACGCCAAAACGAATGACCTCTGAACATTCTCAACTTAAGATTATGAATGCTTGCTAAATAAGTTTGGGAGTTACGCAGTTCAATCGGTCTTGTTCATAACAACAATAGGAAAAACACCGTGTACATAGTAATGATAAGTTCAGAATGTGCGCCGGTTGCCAAAGTGGGGGGACTCGGTGACGTGGTGCAAGGATTGTCGCGAGAACTGGCGCTGCGCGGCAATAACGTGGAAATTATTTTGCCCAAATACGACTGTATGCGGCATGACCGTATTTCTGATTTGAACAAAGTGTATGAAGGGCTATGGGTTCCGTTTTATGACCGCTGGATTCATTGTGACGTTTACAGCGGCACGGTTGATCATCTTAAGTGTTTGTTTATTGAACCTCATTCCGAACACAATTTTTTCAATCGCGGAATTTTTTACGGAAATTATGACGATGCGGCGCGGTTTGCCTTTTTTTCTCGGGCAGCATTGGAATTGATGCTAAAAACCAATCGACACCCAGATATAATTCACTGTCACGATTGGCAAACAGGCTTGGTACCTGTCTTACTTTTTGAGATATATCAACGCTTAGGCATGTCTCACCCTCGCGTCTGTTATACCTTGCACAATGTTGGGCATCAAGGCGTAACTGGGGTGCATATTTTGAAACAAGTGGGATTGAATCAAAATCATCTATTCACAGCAGATCGTCTGAAAGATCATACCTATAACAATGCGATCAATCTGATGAAAGGGGGAATTGTTTTTTCTAATTTTGTCACCACCGTATCGCCGACCTATGCCAATGAAATTCATTACACCGAGTTGGGCAAGGGGCTACAAACCACGTTACAACAACACAGTGGAAAATTTGGCGGCGTGTTGAATGGGATTGATTACAGCGTGTGGAATTCAGAAATTGACCCACTCGTACCCCATCAATACGGAGTTCATACGCTTAATGAAAAGGTGAAAAACAAGACCGCGTTGCGAGAACGTTTGATGCTACAACCAGATTTCAAACCAATTATTGCTGTGGTCAGCCGGCTCGACGCTCAAAAAGGAACACATCTGATTTTGCACAGTATTTTTTATGCCCTGCAAAACCGCGCCCAATTTGTCCTTTTAGGTTCTGCCTCTGAGCCACACATTAATGCACAATTTTGGGACGTAAAGCGTCGCGTCAATGATAATCCAGACTGTCATTTAGAATTAAGTTACAATGAAGAATTGGCGCATCTGATTTATGCTGGAGCAGACATGATATTAATCCCCAGCATCTACGAACCTTGTGGCTTGACGCAACTGATTGGGCTAAAATACGGCACTGTCCCCATCGTGCGTAGAACTGGCGGTTTGGCGGATACTGTGTTTGATGCCAACTATTCAGATCGACCTTTTGAAGAAAGAAACGGTTATGTATTCAACGATTTAGACAATCAAGCCCTAGAATCCGCACTCAGTCGCGCCTTGGGCTTGTGGTACAAATACCCACGATATTTCAGGCAACTGCAAGAAAGCGGTATGAATCAAGACTATTCATGGAATTATTCGGGCAATCATTACCTGAATATTTATAACTTCATTAAAGCCTAACCGTGAAGTAGTGATAATCATAAAACCAACTTGACAAAACGATAACTTATTGAGAAACTGTCACATTACGTCACAGCAATGCACTCAATCTAAGACTATCTCGATGTCAATACCAAAATTCTTAACAAACATTAATAACATTTTCCATGACATTAATGTTTGTTAAAAATAGGTCAGCTTTCGGTCAATGTCGCTCTCATTATTTGAAAAATAAATAGATAAGTTTAGGAGTTACGCAGTTGAATCGTTACTCAATTGATTTTATTAAAATATCAACAAATCGATCAAAATACTAACTTTTTGAATAAATTGAAAATTAGATTTGAACTGCGTAACTCCTAAAGTTGTATTCACACCGATAAAAATTCACGTTGAATTCACAAATCAACCTAGCAATGTTCAAACAATGTTCAAATTAGACACCAGCAGGGTTTTGACATGAGTGAGGAAGGTACGTTGGAGCCAGAACGTAGCCAACAAAGATTCTCTGTCAGTCTCGCGAGCAACCTAGATGAAGTTCGCGAGGCACAAGCACTGCGTTATCAAGTGTTTGCTGAAGAAATGGGCGCGACTTTAGAAACAACTCTTCCCTTGCATGACGTGGATAAATTTGATACCTATTGTCATCATGTTTTAGTCCGCGACCAAAATGCTGGCAAAGTTGTCGGTTGTACGCGGATTTTAACCAGTGAAGAAGCGAAAATTTCTGGTGGATTCTACTCACAATCTGAATTCGACCTCAGCCAAATTCTAGCACTCCCGGCAAAATTTATGGAAGTTGGTCGGACGTGCGTTCACAGTGATTATCGCAATGGCTTGATTATCAGTTTATTATGGTCGCAAGTGGCAAAATTTATGGCAGAGCATGGAGTAGATTATCTCATGGGGTGCGCCAGTATTCCGCTGCGAGATGATCGACGCAATCCATTATTTTCTGAATTAATTGAACGACATAGCACCGGTTCTCATCTACGGGTCTATCCCAAAGTTCCGTTACGACAAGACAATGAAAATAGTGAACCTCCATTGTCTATTCCGCCCTTGTTGAGAGCTTATTTGCGATTAGGTGCCCAAATTTGTGGCGAACCTTGTTGGGATGCCAATTTTAAAGTCGCTGATGTTTTTATTTTAGTTGGATTTGAAAATTTACAAAAACGTTATATACGTCACTTTTTCGACCGCTTACACACGAACCTCCCAAAATTTCATGAAATTGTTGCGTAAAATCATTGGATTGATACTGCTCATCTTGCACGTTATCTTCGGAATCCTATCTTCGACTCTTGTTTTTTCTCGCTGGATTCATCCCTATTTACCCGCGTCCCTGCCCAAGAAATTGGTGACAACGTGGAGTTGGATACTGTGTAAAATCCTACGGATACGCATTATCTATCGTGGTGAGCGCGTTACAACTCCCTCCCTGTTTGTTGCCAATCACATTTCTTGGCTTGACGTGTTCGCGCTATTGGGCACGTTTCACGTTATTTTTATTGTAAAGCAAGAAGTTAGAAACTGGTTTATGCTTGGCTACTTGGTGAAAACAGTGGGCAACTTATTCATGCAGCGTGGCACATCGGATTCCTCACAAAAAGCCAACCATGATCTCGCAACTGCCTTGACACAAGGTTACAACGTATTGTTTTTTCCCGAAGGTACCACCACCGACGGGACGAGTATGAAACGATTTCATGGGCGACTTTTTCAATGTGCAATTCAAACTGAAGTGTGGGTACAACCCATTGCACTGCGTTATCCTGTGGGTAATGAACTCAGCACGGTTGCCCCATTCATCGGAGATGACACATTTTCTGACCATGTATGGCGAGTTTTTGGGGAAAAGGAAATTGTATTGGAAATTTGGTTTTGTCCGCCGATAGCAGCGAAGGACAAGAAACGCAATGAATTAGCCCGTTATACCCATGATCAGATTAGTTACGTGCTTGAACATCAAGCATTTCTTGCAATATTAGAACTCAACAATTCCAACCTTCAAAACTCCTCGACTCCTTGCGATGATGCAAGTAATGATTAGAATGCCGTAAAAAGCACATAACACATTGTAAAAGAAGCATGTTTTGAAGTTACGCATTGACAAAAATAGCGAGTGATCGCTAAAACAATAAGTTATTTAAATTATCGTCGCGTTTGATCGATAAACTCTTCTGTTTAAAAATAGATTTCATTTATCAACGCGTCGCTTCAACCTTAGAAAACTTCTTTATTCACCGAATAATAGTAAAAATCATATTAATCGAAAAATATGGTTTAGAACAAAACATTTCCCTCAAGATATACTCGCTATTTGTCACCTTTTTATCGTTTTCGAGCATTATAATATCCCAAATCTGGTCATTTTAGAATTTAACACGATAGAGATTTCCTCATGGCAAATTTAACCGGACTCGCAGCAAAACCCAAAGTTGCGATCCACAAATTCAGTTCGTGCGATGGGTGTCAATTGGCATTCTTAAATTTGGGGACAAAATTACTGGAACTCATGGAATGGGTAGATGTGGCGAACTTTGTTGAAGCGGGTATTGCCGATCCTCATGCAAAAGTTGACATTGCGTTTGTCGAAGGGAGTATTTCCACCGAAGCTGAATTGGCACATATTCAACAAATTCGAGAAGATAGTCGGTTTTTAATCGCGATGGGCGCGTGTGCGACTGCGGGCGGCATTCAAGCATTGCGTAATGTGGGAAAATTGCAAGCATGGACAGAAAGTGTGTATGCCAAACCGGAATACATTTCGAGTTTAGAAACCGCGACTCCGCTGTCCAAACATGTGCGAGTGGATTTAGAACTTTGGGGCTGCCCAATCAATAGTTATCAGGTACTTGCAACGGTTCGTTCCTTCCTTTATGGCGTGATGCCCGCTCAAGAGCATGACAAGCTGTGTTTAGAATGTAAACGTAAAAATACCGTGTGTGTGATGGTTGCCAAAGGTTTGCCGTGCATGGGCCCTGTGACTCATACCGGATGTGGTTCAATTTGTCCCGGTGTGGGGCGCGATTGTTATGCCTGTTATGGGCCCGCGGAAAACTGCAATACTCCCGCATTTACTCAACGTTTGCAGCAATTAGGGCTTGATAATCAACAAATTGCCCGTCGCTTTTTATTCATCAACAATGCGACCCCCACTTTTGCTGAAGCCGGCAAACATGCTCAGGAGAACAGATGATGACTCAGGTTACTCAAGCCTCGCGGCAAATTCACATCAATGTACCCTTACTGACTCGTGTCGAAGGTGAAGGTGCACTTGACCTCACGATTATGGATAATCAAATCAGTGAGTTAAAATTCAGAATTTTTGAACCGCCCCGTTTTTTTGAAAAATTTGTCGAAGGGCGTGATTATCAAGAAGTTCCCGATTTGGTTGCGCGTATTTGTGGCTTGTGTCCCGTTGCCTATCAGATGAGTTCGGTGCACGCGATTGAATCCATTTTCGCGCTGGAAATTACCCCGTGGATTCGCACCATGCGACGGCTGTTTTATTGTGGCGAATGGATTGAAAGTCACTGCGCCCATATTCACCTGCTTGCTGCGCCAGATTTTCTCGGTTATACCAACGCTCCGGCAATGGCAAAAGATTATCCCGTGTTGGTGCAACGTGGTGTGTATTTGCAACAATTAGGCAATAAAATCATTAAATTACTTGGTGGGCGTTCGGTGCATCCGGTCGGAGTGCGGGTTGGTGGTTTTCATCGTTCCCCATCGGTAAAAGAAGCGCGGGAATTATTGGCTGAATTGGAAGTTGCCCTGCCCTTGGCTGAAAAATTAGTGACTTGGGCGACGACGTTGAAAGTGCCTGAAATTTCACAAAAATTCATCAGCGTTTCTACCCAGCACCCGTCTGAATATCCGATGAATGAAGGGCGGATCGTGTCAAATGACGGCTTGGACATCGCTATCGCGGATTATGAGCAACATTTTCGAGAATTTCAAATCCCTCATTCTACTGCATTATGTTCATTGATGGATGAAAAACCGTATTTAGTTGGACCGCTTGCACGGGTGAATTTGAATTGGCATTTGTTGCCCGACGTGGTGCGTAACACGGTGAATTCAACGGGTATCGGTATCAGTTTCCCCAGTCAAAATATGTTCGATAGCATTGTGGTTCGAGCGGTTGAAGTCTATTACGCATTTTATGAAGCGATTCGGATTTTGAAGGAATATCAAGCGACTGCTGCGCCCTTTGTGCCAGTGGAAATTAAGGCGGGGGTGGGTTATGGTTGTACCGAAGCTCCGCGGGGTTTATTGTGGCAACGTTGGGAAATTGATGATACAGGACATGTTGTTTCTGCGAAAATTGTCCCGCCAACCAGCCAAAATCAGGCGCGGATTGAGCAAGATTTACGCGAGACGTTGGAAGCAATGGGATTGGATAAGGAAACCGACGCATTGCGATTGCGGGCAGAAACGGTCATTCGTAATTATGACCCATGTATTTCATGTGCAACGCATTTTCTGAAATTTAATGTAACTCGGTTGTAAAGAATTTCTTAATTGTTAAAGTTCGTCACTAAATTCAACTTCAATCATGCCTGTGTTTCAGACGTAAAAAAAGCCCTATCAATTTCACGTTGACGGGGCTTTTTTATTGATTTCTTGAATGATTTAAGAATCAAATAATATTAGCGGTTTTACCACCAATTCTTTGATATTTAGCAATTTTATATCCTGAGTCAATAAATCTGCGTGTAAACAATAGGCTGTCGCAACAATGAGCGCGTCCGGTAATTTTAACTTGTAATGACGACGAAAATGGATGGCAGATTTTTTAATAGATTCATTCAAATCAACAATGGTGACATCTTTCAAGAAATCGTTAATCGCCTGTTCTTCTTCGATTTTAAGCAACGGATAAGACAACAATTCGATTTCAGTGATCACAGAAATATAAAAACACGCTGAGGGCATCGGTTCAGCCAAACGCCCCGCCAAAAAATAAAGCACCGTATTGGTATCTAAAACAATATTCACATCCATTCAGCTCGAATATTATTTTGAAATTCTAACGGGTCTTCTCGTAATGTAATTTTTCCCGCGTGATGATTGATTGATTTTGGTTGAATTGAATGATCGGTTAACTCGTAATGAATGGTGATTTTTGCGTGTCCAACGGGAATGGAATCAGGAAGTTGCATAACTAATTGATGATTAACAGGAATTTCTGTTTCTATTTCGTAGCAGGCAGACATGATTTTTTCCCAACTGGTTGGAAATATGCGTAAAAAAAGCCCTATCAATTTCACGTTGACGGGGCTTTTTTATTGGTTTCAACAGCC
>DYNO01000096.1 GCA_020721025.1 Thiomargarita sp.
GATGACCTCGCCGCCGCCATTGCCATGATTCTAGCAGACCGCCGCGAAGATACCAAGCGTGGTACCTCAAACCGCGCGGTGGGAGAAATGGTTGCAGTATTTTGAAATGAAGTGTTGAATGTTTCTTGTCTGAATCAGAATTCACAGAATTTGAGAATTTTCAGAATAACGGCAATGGCTTGCTTAATTTTCAGCGTTTCATCTTGGTTTTCATTCTGGAAATTCTCAAATTCCGTAAATTCTGATTCAGACAGAAAACTCTTAACCTATTGATATAGATTCTGATTTTTATCGCAAATATTCACTTTAGGGAAATGTCATAAACAATTCAGTCAGTGATCTGCCTGTGCCACAGAACTACATTCAACGAAAACAATTGGTTAAGATAAAAAGTCGAGCATCACGTTAAAACATCACAGGCATGGCATTTCCATAAATTTCCTACAAACTGGCTTCAATTTCTTGTAATGCTTGTAGTGGATCAGCGGCTGCCGTGATTGGGCGACCAATAACCAGATAATTTGAACCCGCTTGTAAGGCTTCTTGGGGAGTCATCACCCGTTTTTGATCATTTTGTTGCGCATGGGCGGGGCGAATACCGGGCGTGACTAATACAAAATTATCGTTAATTTCTCGACGGATGGTGTGAATTTCATGCGGAGAGCAGACAATTCCATCCAATTCACACGCATGAGTCAGCCGCGCCAGTCGTAACACATTTTCATCCAATGTCCCATGTAATCCCAGTGCATAGAGATCATCTTCGTCCAAACTGGTCAACACGGTGACGGCAATCAACAAAGGGCGTTGAGAGTAAGCGGCAAGGGCTTCATGCGCTCTTATCAACATCGTGCGTCCGCCCAGCGCGTGAACGTTAATCATCCACACCCCCAATTCTGCTGCGGCTTTGCACGCTTGAGCAACCGTGTTAGGAATGTCATGAAATTTTAAGTCTAAAAATACTTCAATTCCTTGATTAACCAATGTTTCTACCAATGCCGTGCCGCCGCGGGTAAAAAGTTCATGTCCGACTTTCACCCGACAATGTTGTTGCTCTAGGCGGTGCACTAAATCAAGTGCTTGTTTTGGTTGAGGAAAATCGAGTGCAATAATGATGGGAGAGTTCGTTCTGTGCATACAATGTTCTGAGAAATGTTGATGAATTGCCATTCCACCTCGCAGATTCATTTTTTCCACGAGGTTTGATATTGGTTTGTAAATGTCACATTAATCCAGTGTGCCAGTCACCACAATATAACGCATATTTTTTCCTTCAAAACTGGCAGTATAAACATGAATAAATACCGCGATATATTTGTTTTTATAAACATAAACGTCTTGAATGTGATAATGCAGCGGACAACCGCGACTTTTGGGAACTTTGCTATCCTGTTGTAATATTTTGGGTTTATTTTCACCCTGTTTCAATGAAAGTGTCAAACCTGAAGTATTAATCGGATGACTGCCACAATCGGCTTCTGCCTTAGTTTGGCGTTCTTCCAGATGGATTTCATACTTGAGATTACTTTTTAGGTCTAAGGTGAAACGAGCGATGTGCGAATTCATGTCAGTGTCATAAGGTGAATGAGAGACCACTTGAATTCCCGTATTGCCCGCAGTAATCTCTAATGCACTCAACTGAGTTTTTGCTTGGTCTAAATTTAATTGGCGCACGGTCTCTTGAGCTTCTCTGCCCGCGGGCAATCCACTTTTATAATCTTCAATAGTTTCAATGGGTTTATCTTGATATTTATTGTCCACCACATCCAAAAAGTACAAGGTTGCATACGCCACCCCCTTGCCGTCTGCAACACCATATTGCTGAAATGCAAGATGTTTTCCGTTATTCGAGAAACCGATAAAGTTTAATGTGGCTGCATCTCCCGCCCACGCGATTGTCGCAGCTAGGCTCAGTAAAATATAGATTGCAAATTTTATCATGATGTCATTCCTGTTTTTAGGTTTGAACCATTCTTTCGGTAATTATCATCATGAATTCAATAGGTTGCGATCATGATGGTCATGAGAAAGAGAGGGTTCAAACAGCGATGATGATAATGATGAAAAATTCATGGGCATCAGGGATCAGACGATTCACATGAGTTCGCCAAACCTCATACGTGATTTCACTTGATTCGACGGCTGAAAAATGAACCGCCTAACGAGCATTATCACGCAAGGTTTCAAGCTCTTCCGTCGTCAATTGCCGTGCTTCTTTTGGCAACATCACGGGAATGCCTTCACGAATGGGATAAGCAAGTTGTGAACCTTTGCACCATAATTCTTGTTTGGTTTTGTCGTAAACTAACGGGCCCTTGGTTATCGGGCAAACCAAAATATCTAATAGTTTTTTATCCATATTTTATCTCTTGCAAGCGTTGTACCACTTTTTCACCAAAATTTTGAGGAAGTTGTGCCGTGATCGCGAGATACCAATGACGATGATCGGCAATCGAAGTGCATTTGACCGCGTCTTTTTCTGTCATGATAACGGGAAGTGCGTCAGGAAACACGATTTCTTGTTGTCGATAAGGATGATGATCTGGAAAACGATGACGAATCAATTGGATGCCTTGTTGTTCCAGCATCGTAAAAAACGCTTCGGGGTGTCCAATACCGGCAATGGCATGAACCGTTTGACCGGTGAACTGTTGTAATGGTTGTGTGGTCGCCGTCGTCACCGCGTGCAGTTGTGAAGTGCTGTATTGCATCACGATAGAATTTTTCCAACGGATTGTTTTACTCACAATAAAATCCACTTGATGCAGCCGGGAGGGTAATTCTCGCAAAGGACCGGCGGGCAAACAATAGCCGTTTCCCAAACCGCGTTGTCCATCAATCACGGCAATTTCAATATCTCGTTGTAACGCATAATGTTGTAAACCATCATCACTTAAAATCACATCGCACGATTCATGCCCCAGTAAATATTGTAGGGCAAGACGACGTTGCGCCGCGACCACCACGGGACAACCGGTGCGCGCCAGTAATATTGCCTCATCTCCCACAGATTGCACTGCACTATCGGGATAAACACGTTGAATTTCATGACGTTGCCGAGTTCTGCCATAACCACGACTGATAATTCCCACCTTCCAGCCACGTTGCGTTAATTCGTGAGCTAACCAGATAACAAGGGGTGTTTTGCCCGTGCCACCGACGGTTAAATTTCCAACCACGATGACGGGAATGGGACTGCGATAACTGCGTAACCATGCTCGTTGATAGGCAAAATAGCGCAATTGTACCACGCTGCAAAATATCCCACTGAATGGCAAGAGGAGCTTACTGAGCCAATTTTTCTGATACCAGAGTTGCGCTAACGTCATGGTTTCGCAGGAATTGCCGGCGGGGTGGCAGTATCGGTTATGGGTTCTTGCGCTTCAAAACTGAGACGGGAATATCCTAAATCTCGTGCTGCTTCCATTGCGCGCATCACTGCTTGATGAGGGGCATTGGCATCGGCACTGATTAAAATCACCGGATTGGCATTGTCTGCCGCTTCTTTTTGCAAGGCTTGTTTCAAAATATCCAAGTGATTGCTCACAAGCGATTGATCAGGTTTGTTAATTGCGTAATTGCCTTCTTGCGTGATGATAATACGAATCAACGTTTGAGGTTGTGTCGCGCGATCCCCTTTCGCTTCTGGTAAACTAATGTTTAACATGGATTCTTTATTGAATGTGGTTGTCATCATAAAGAATATTAATAGCAGGAAAACAGTATCAATCAACGGGGTCAAATTGATGTGCGGACTGTGAACCGGTGGGCGACGACGACGCAGTAACATTATGAATTTTCCTCATTTTCTTGCGCTAACACATCAAGCAAACGAAAGGCTTCTTCTTCCATTTCGATGATCAACTCATCCACCACGCCTTGAAAATAACGGTGCATAATAACCGCAGGAATCGCAACGCATAATCCGGCAGCAGTGGTAATCAGGGCTTCTGCCAAACCACTGGATAACACCATCGGATTGCCCAATCCCACTTCACCAACCGCGGCAAACATCCGAATAATCCCCGTTACTGTGCCCAATAAACCGAGCAAGGGCGCGATTTCCCCAATTGTTCCCAACGTATTTAAATAGCGTTGTAAATCATGAATCACTTGGCTGGCAACTTCTTCCATGCCCAACTTCATCATTTCTCGTTCTTTGTGCATGTTGGCGAGTGCCGCGGCTAACACCTTGCCCAATGGCGAATTATGTCGTAATGCGTCCAAACGTTGTTTGTCTAACTTGCCTTCTTGTATCCAGCGCCATACTTGAGTGACTAAACCTTTGGGTGCGACATGTTTTCTTTGCAAACTCCAAAACCGTTCTCCGATGATTGCCAAAGCGACAATCGAACAGAGAATAATTGGCCACATGACGACACCGCCTGCTTTGATAATTTCAAACACCGTCAAACCTTCCGATAAATTTTACATTTGAAGAGGCGAAGTTTTAAACATAGTTCTGGACTTCGATAAATTATATGATTGAGATTTCACTTATTTTAACACGAGAGCCTAATTTTTCGTCACCACTTCCCATTCAACTTTTTTTAAACAATCAAACTTCACAAAATGACGATACGGTAGATTTTATTAAATAAAACAAAGAGTTCCTCGTTCCCAAACAACATATTACCCGAAATCAACGCGGTTGAATTTCCTTTAAATGCCTGCCCACTGCCAACAAAGCCCCCACGATGCCCAAAAATGCCCCACCGATCAATAACACCATGCCGGCAAAAATATCGAGCATAATCAATTCAAATTGGCTGTGATACAACGTAGCGAGTTGTCGGACTGGCGTTTGTAACCACCAAAAAGAAAGATTAACGACCAACCATGCCATGATGCCGCCTAAAAATCCGTACCAAAATCCAGAATATAAGAATGGACGACGGATAAAAACATCGGTCGCGCCCAACAATTTCACCACTTCGATTTCCTCGCGGCGGTTGTAAATGGTTAAACGAATGGTGTTTCCGATGATTAACAGCACACCAGATGCGAATAATCCCGCCAAGACCAAAATCCCCCGTTTCGCAATTTCCATCATGGCATACAATCGGTTTAACCAACGCATGTCAAATTGTGCGGTTTCAACTTCGGGTAACTTGCTCACGCTGTCGTACAATGCCTGATTTGCATCGGGAGAAATACTTTCGGTCGGTTGAATCACCAAAACTGCGGGCAATGGATTGTTTTCCATCACTTTTAACGCGTCACTAAATCCAGACAAAGTTTTATACTCATTCAAAGCCTCGTCTTGGCTGATCAAGCGAATACTTTTAATTTCTTGGCGTTGATACAACGTATCGGCTAAAATTTTGGCTTGGTCACTGGAAATTTTTGGCTTGAGAAACAATGAGATTTGTGCAGTGCTGTCCCAATCTTGACTTACTTGTTGCACATTTTCTAAAAGTAAGTACAAACTCGCCGGCAATGCCAAGGCAATCCCTAGCACGGCAACGGTCATCAAACTGGCAAGCGGCGTGTGCAAAAGTTGTTGGAAACTTGAGAAAAAACAATCAACATGTTGCGAAAACCACGATTGTAGCCGATGACGTTGCGACAGGGTTGCTTTGGATTTGCGCGAGTTGGAGTGTGCAATTGCCATAATATTCAAGTAGATGGGTAGGTGTCGCCAATCAATTCTCCTTGCTGTAAAATCAAGGTGCGATAGCCCAAACTTTTAATTAAACTCAAGGCGTGCGAAGCAATCAACACGGTGACACCTACTTGATTGAATTCGATAAATAATTTCATGATTTCTTTCGACAATGCCGGGTCGAGATTGCCCGTCGGTTCATCAGCTAATAAAATCGGAGGTTTATTCACCACAGCACGCGCAATTCCCACACGTTGTTGCTGCCCGCCCGATAAAGTAATGGGATAACTGCGTTCTTTCTGCAAAAGACCCACTTTATCTAATGCCGCCCGCACCCGCCGTTGAATTTCTGGGGGACGAAATCCAGCAATAACCAACGGTAATGCTACATTGTCAAACACCGTGCGATCAAATAATAGCCGATGTTCTTGAAAAATCATCCCAACATTGCGCCGCAGGTAGGGAATTTGCGTATTGGTGATACGGCTTAAGGTTTGCCCATTGACCACAATTTGCCCACCCGTTTGACGCTCGATCATGGAAATTAAGCGTAACAAGGTAGTTTTGCCCGCGCCAGAATGCCCGGTTAAAAAAACCATTTCGCCACGCTTGACGTGAAAATTGACTTTCTTTAAGGCTTCATAACCAGAAGGATAACGTTTTGTGACTTCGGTGAAGGTAATCATGACGATTTTATGGCTTGAGGTCAATGCTATCAATCTAAATTTGCTTTATTTTAAAAAGTTAATTGGTTATCTTTCCATTAAATCCGCATATCCTTCCGTCAAAGTTTTGTGCAATAATGCGGCGGAGTAATCTTCGGTTAACAGCGATTTTCCAATCCCTTGTAATAAAATCAGTCGCACCTTGCCATGTTGCACTTTTTTATCGACTTGCATCAACGCCAGCATCTGTTCTGCGCTAATATGGGCGGGAATATGCACCGGTAAATGAACTTTTTGTAATAAATTTTTAATCCGTTCAACCTCTTGCAACGTCAACCACCCCAGATGCTGAGACAGTTGCGCGGCTAAATGGATTCCTATCGCAACCGCTTCTCCGTGCAGATAACCGACATAATTTGAACCCGTTTCAATCGCATGTCCAAACGTATGTCCTAGATTTAACAAGGCGCGCGTCCCCGACGTTTCATGCTCATCTTGGGCGACAATCGCGGCTTTATCCTGACAAGAACGAGCAATCGCATACGCTAACGCATTGGAATCACGAGCTAAAAGTGCGTCGGCATGGGCTTCTAACCACGAGAAAAATTCTGGATCATTAATCAAACCATATTTAATCACTTCCGCCAAACCCGCACTCAATTGACGATCATCCAACGTTGCCAACGTGTCGGTGTCAATGACCACACAACGCGGTTGATGAAATGCCCCTATCATATTTTTGCCCAACGGATGATTCACGCCGGTTTTGCCGCCCACTGACGAATCGACTTGGGACAGTAGCGTGGTAGGTGTTTGAATAAATTGAATTCCTCGTTGATAGCAAGCCGCTGCAAATCCGGTCATATCGCCAATCACGCCGCCCCCCAATGCCACCAAGGTTGCTTGACGGTTATAACGTTGCGTCAAAAGTTGCTCGAAAATGCGATTAATGCTTTCCAATGTTTTATAAACTTCGCCATCTGGCAACAATACGACATGGGTGTTAAATTGGGCATAAGCCGCACGAACTTTGTCCAAATACAGCGGTGCGACAGTTTCATTGGTGACAATCATGACTTGTTGAGCAACGACATGTGGCGTGATAAGTTGCGGATCAGTCAGTAAATTTTGTCCGATATAAATGGGATAACTACGCGCACCGAGGTCAACCGTGAGTGTGTTCATATTGAATTTTTGAGTAGGATAGGGTTACTGAAGAATTGTTGTATGATCGACGATAGCAACCGTTCCAACAGTTTTAAAATTTGTTTTAAATTTCAATCTATTGATGAATTTAATCACCGAAACTGAAGATTGATTCATCACGGGGATTTGCTGAATTGTTCGGGAAAACAGGAAGGAATATTAGGGTAGTGGTCAGTAAAATCAATCAGTTGATCGTTGATCTTGACAAGTTCAAGCTACCCTAAAATAGTTAAGACGATGGGACAAAAATTGCGATTCTAGTGAACGCTCTCACTTTGTTGTTTTGCAATTTCAGCACGCACCAAGTCCATGTCTAAATTTTTAGCTTTTTCAATAATTTCTGTCAATGCTTGTTCCGGCAAACTGCCTGCTTGAGAGAAAATAATGATCTGTTCACGAAAAATCATCAAGGTTGGAATTGAGCGAATTTGGAAGGTTTGCGCCAATTCCCGTTGGGCTTCGGTGTCCACTTTGCCAAACACCACATCAAGATGCTTTTCAGCGGCGCGTTCATACACGGGAGCGAAATTGCGGCAGGGACCACACCAAGCTGCCCAAAAATCAACTAACACCAAGTTGTTGCTATTGATGGTGTTTTGAAAATTCTCTTTGGTTAATTCAACAGTTGCCATATTTACTCCATATCAGTATAATAATCAACGAGTTATAATAGTTTTGTGGGGAGGTTGCACAAAGCTCTCACCAACGATTTTAGAATGATTCCATTATGACACATTCAACATCAAAATGGGGACACGGATTTACTTTGTTAGAATTACTCATCGCTTTGTCGATTTTCGCGCTCATCGCAATGATGGCATACGGCGGTTTGTTGAGTATTTTACGAGTTGATGTCCAAATTGCAACGACAACCCAACAATTGACACGATTACAGTTTACTTTTCAAAGATTTCAACAAGATGTATCGCAATTGATCTATCGTCCCATCCGCAACGAATATGGAGACAGTGTGCCAGCAATTCAAGCAACCATGCAACAGATTGAATTAACTCGGACAGGTTGGCGTAATCCATTGCAACAGCCACGCAGTCAATTACAACGAGTCAATTATTCTGTCGAAAAACAAACGCTTTGGCGAACTTATTGGCAAGTTTTGGATCGCACGCGTGACAGTCAACCTCAACGAACGGCATTACTTACGGATGTGACTGTATTTAAGCTCCGTTTTTTAGACAATCAAGCACTTTGGCATGATGAATGGAGCAGTGCCGTGCAAACACAATTGGCGGGAAAATCGTTACAATTGAAGGCAATAGAAGTCAACTTGTCGCTTGAGGGTTGGGGAGAAATAATATGGTTATTTCCAACCACTGCGCCGCCCTCGTTGCCAAAATTGCCGAATACTTCTACACCATCGTCATTTTTTCGAGATAATTCGTTGACAATCGCACAGATCGTCTTAAAATAAAGCGTAACCCCATTTAAATCAAATTGCATCGAAGTGACATTTTGATAAATTATTTGAAATAAAACAAAGAGTTTCTTGTGTGCTCTTATCTCAATTGGCGAACCCAATCTCGCATTTGTCAATTCAATCAACCTTGCTGTATTTCGATATGTCAAAACAACAACTTTTTGCTCATCTCCTCGCGCACAGTCATCATGTTCCCAATGATCAACCACTTGCACAAATGTTAGCCACCCTATACAGTGGTGAGAGTTCCATGCCGGAATATTTAGGTTTAAGTGAAACTGATTTTTATCGCCTGATTGATCGACATTTTGCGACGGCAACATTGCCAAAATTGCTGTTAAATCAACCAGAAATTCGAGCCAATCGGTTGCCAGAACGACAAGATTTATGTGACTTGCTTTTGAATTGTCGTGCCGATATGGATGAAGAACGTGAATGGATTGCCCAGATTATTACCGCTGGTTGTATGAAAGATGACCATTTATGGCAAGATTTGTGGCTATTTTCCCGTACAGAACTGAGTTTGCTCATGGAACATAATTTTCCGAAACTGGCAACTCAGAATTATAATAATATGAAATGGAAGAAATTTTTATATCGACAACTGTGTCATCAAGCAGGGGCTTATTTGTGCCGCGCGCCCACTTGCGAAGAATGCACTGATTATTTAGATTGTTTTGGGTCTGAAGAAAAATAGCTGGGTCAATTTTTGAACTCCAATTTTCTAGAGATTCAGTATGTTTCTTCATGAGATGAAATCGCTTGATACTATTCAAATTGTTCACGAATCGTATTTTTATAACAATCATAAGCCGCTTTAAGTGAGAATGGATTTTCTTTTTTGCTAAAATGTTCAAAGAGTTGATTCAGATTCCACATTTGCCACAGATACTATGTAAAACATCATGATTTTATGCTGCAAGAAAACGTAACGACAGAATTTTTATTAGAACCGCAAGACAATGATCGGTTGGCAAATTTATGCGGTCAGTTTGACGAACATTTGCGTCAATTGGAAAAACGCTTTAAAGTGCGTATCAGCAATCGCGGGCACCAGTTTCACGTTGCTGGTTCGCCTCATGCGGTTGATAGCGCAAAAGAAGTGTTAAATCAGTTATATATTGCAACGCACCACGAATCGCTGAGTCCGACGCGGGTGCATTTATTTTCTCAGGAGGCTGGTATCGAAACCGCACTATATCCCGAAGAATCTTCAGCAGCAGAAGGGGCGGAAGTGGTGATTCAAACTCGACGCGGCGCGATCAAGGGTCGGGGCTTGAATCAACGCAATTATTTGAACAGAATTGTGCGTCATGACATTAATTTCGGAGTTGGACCTGCCGGCACGGGAAAAACTTATTTAGCTGTCGCATGTGCCGTCGAAGCCCTTGAACGGGAACAAGTTCGGCGCATTGTCTTAGTCCGTCCGGCGGTGGAGGCGGGGGAACGGTTGGGATTTTTGCCTGGCGATTTAGCACAGAAAGTTGATCCTTATTTGCGTCCATTGTACGATGCTTTATATGAAATGCTGGGATTTGAAAAAGTGGCAAAACTGATTGATCGCAGTGTGATTGAAATCGCGCCGTTGGCATATATGCGCGGTCGCACGCTGAATGAATCATTTATCATTCTCGACGAAGCGCAAAATACCACGGTAGAACAAATGAAAATGTTTCTCACTCGGATTGGTTTTGGCTCAACGGCGGTGGTGACGGGCGATGTGACACAAATCGACTTGCCGCGCGAAGCCCAGTCCGGTTTGAAACATGTCATCAATATTTTACAAGGTGTTGAAGGCATTAGCTTTACTTTTTTTAACTCGAAAGACGTGGTGCGTCATCCGATTGTGGCACGAATTATTGAAGCCTACGAACGCGCCGAACAAGCATCCAATAAAAAATCACAAAGTGCATGATACACGCAGAACTTGATGTACAATACGCCATGAATGCTGCCGATTTACCTACCGTAGCTCTATTGCAACTGTGGGTCGATCAGACGTTGAATTTTATCAATGATGTGCAAGATTCTCCCGAATTGACCATTCGCATTGTTGATGAAATAGAAGGCAGGGAATTGAATCATCAGTGGCGAGACCGGGATAATGCGACCAATGTGCTGTCTTTTCCGTTTGATTGTCCGCCTGAAGTACCGCTGAATTTACTCGGCGATATTGTGATTTGCGCACCGGTCGTGGCTCGTGAGGCGCAGGAACAACACAAATTACTGCAAGCACATTGGGCGCATTTAATCATTCACGGCGTGTTGCATTTGTTGGGCTACGATCATCTGACTGATGACGAAGCCCAACAAATGGAAGCGTTAGAAATTGCTATTTTACAACAACTTAACTACTCCAATCCGTATCTTTAAAACTCATGATTATCTCGCCGTTTGCGTGGTTTGAACATTTCCGATCCAGTTTCACTCGCTGCGAACCACAAAATAAAGAAGAATTGCTTATGGGCTTACGTCATGCCCACCACCATCACAACCTACTCACCGCCGACACGCTCGCCATGATTGAAGGTGCGCTGCAAGTGTCTGAAATGCACGTCCGCGACATCATGGTGCCTCGAGCCCAGATGATCACCCTCCCCATAGATTCCCCGCCGGATGAATTGACTAAATTAATTGCTGAATTTGGACATTCCCGTTATCCTGTCATTGGTGAAGATAAAGACGATGTGCAAGGGATTTTTCTCGCCAAAGATTTATTAGATTACTACGCCAATGGTGACAACGAATTCTTCAGTTTGCGGGATCGGATGCGTCCGGCGGTATTTATTCCTGAAAGTAAACGACTTAATGTGTTGCTGCGAGAATTTCGTGCCAGTCGTAATCACATGGCAATCGTGGTAAATGAATACAGCGGTGCGGCGGGCTTAGTGACCATTGAAGATGTGATTGAACAAATTGTTGGCGACATTGACGACGAGCATGATATTGATGATGAAAACTTTATCACGCCGCGGGAAGGTTTCTTTTGGGTTTGGGCATTGACTCCGATAGAAGAATTCAACGAATTTTTCAAAACTGATTTTACCGACGAAGAATTCGACACGGTGGGCGGTTTAATCACGCAGTTATTTGGACACGTTCCAAAACGCGGGGAAAAATTGATGCTCAGTGGCTTAGAATTTGAGGTGATGCGCTCGAACAATCGGCGGGTGGTTTTATTGCGAGTAGAATCTGTGGGTTCAGCAAAATCTGACTAG
>DYNO01000288.1 GCA_020721025.1 Thiomargarita sp.
CCCTTGGTCGTGTAAACTTAACCCAGCTTATCTTCGGTTCAGTGTACTAGAGATTATTTAATTTATTCCAACCGCCGAATAACAAAATCGTCGTGCTAAAATTCTACATGCCGTTGCCGTTATTGTGAGAAAGTCTGAACCATGATTTTCTTGATTAATGGGATGGGCTTGATTCAAAAAATCATGATAATCAAATAAATCCTGCAATCACACAAAAGGAAAACACCCCATGAGCGATTTAGACATCATTGCACAACTTGAACAACGGATTGGAAAGAAATTAGAAAAACTAGACAAGTTTAAAGATAATTCAGTAGGAGGTTATCAACTGAATGCTCAACAACAAGTCACTGGGTTAGGAGTATGTAAGCGTGAACTACAAGAGTTTCCTAGAGAAATTTGTCAATTGCAGCAGTTACAGGAGTTGTATTTGAGCCGTAATCAACTCGCGCAGTTACCCGCAGAAATCGGTCAATTGCAGAGGTTGCAATCGTTGAATTTGAGCAGTAATCAATTTGCTCAGTTTCCTAAAGAAATTATTCAATTACGGCAGTTGCAGTCGTTGGATTTGACGGGTAATCAACTCAGGCAGTTACCCAAAGAAATCGAACAATTGCAACAGTTGCAGTCGTTGAATTTGAGCAGTAATCAACTTGCTCAGTTTCCTAAAGAAATTATTCAATTACGGCGGTTACAAACGTTGGATTTGAGTGAGAATCACCTCAAGCAGTTACTCGAAGAAATTGGTCAATTGCAGCAGTTACAATCGTTGAATTTGGGCAGTAATCAATTTGCTCAGTTTCCTAAAGAAGTTATTCAATTATGGCAGTTGCAAACGTTGAATTTGTACAGTAGTCGGCTCAAACTGTTACCCGAAGAAATCGCTCAATTACAGCAGTTGCAATCGTTGAATTTGAGTGGGAATCACTTCACGCAGTTCCCCAAAGGAGTTGTTCAATTACGGCAGTTGCAAACGTTGAGTTTGGATGAAAATCACCTCAAGCAGTTACCCGAAGAGATTGGTCAATTGCAACAGTTGCAATCGTTGGGTTTGTGGAGTAATCGACTCATGGAGTTACCCAAAGAAATCGGTCAATTGCAGCGGTTGCAATGGTTAGATTTGAGCTATAATCAACTCACGCAGTTACCCAAAGAAATCGGTCAGTTGCAGCAGTTGCAATCGTTGAATTTGAGAGGGAATCAACTCACTCAATTGCCCAAAGAACTACTCCATCTCAATTTAGAGGTTAATTGGAACAATGATGACCCGGGAAGCGGGATTGACGTTAAAGGCAACCACAACTTCCAAATTCCCCCCGTAGAAATTGTCAAAAAAGGCAAACAAGCCATCATTGACTACTACGACGCGCTTGCGCCAGAGCAACCTGTTATCACCACTCCGACTGAGAAACAGCTTGAAAAGAGTGAAGTTTTAAAGCCAGCACAGAAAACAGTTGTCAAACCCCGTCCCCTCAACGAACTCAAACTCCTACTTGTGGGCGATGGCGGCGTGGGCAAAACGTCCCTACTCAAGCGATTAAGTGAGCAACCCTTTGATCGCGCTGAATCACAAACGCACGGCATCAACCTCAACACCGTTGAAATGACCGTCCCCGCACTCGACAATGCAACGGTCAAACTGCACTGCTGGGATTTTGGCGGACAAGAAATCATGCACGCCACCCACCAATTTTTCCTCACCAAACGCAGTTTATACCTCGTGGTGCTGGATGCGCGCCGTGAAACTAAAACCGATTATTGGCTCAAACAAATTCAACAAGTGAGCGACAACGCGCCTGTCATCATCGTAATTAACAAAATTGATGAAAATTCGCATTTCGACCTGCCCCGCGACCAACTCAAGCAAAAATTTCCGAATATCAAACAGTTCTGCAAAATTTCCTGTGCTACGGACGCGGGCTTAACCGACCTCATGACCGCGATTCAACATATCATTCCCAAGGTTGAACTGGTACAAACGCTATTCCCTGCGAGTTGGTGGCAAGTCAAAACGGCGATTGTCGAACAAGCCCAAACTAAAAATTTCACCAGCTACGATCACTTTGTCGAACTCTGCCAAGCCAATGAAATTTATGAAGAAAGCGCGCAACACACCCTGATCAATTTTCTGCACGAATTGGGCATTGTCACCCATTTTGACCAACCTTGGCTGCGAGAAACCAATGTCATCAATCCCCGTTGGCTCACCGAAGCGGTGTATAAACTCGTCACGGCAAAACAGGCAATCAATGGCAAATTACCGCGCACCGAACTGACACAACTGCTTGATTCTAAAACTTATCCCAGTCACAAACACGACTACTTGATTAGCTTGATTGAACGCTTTGAACTCTGCTATCGGTTCGATGAAAATACGCTCTTGTTTCCTGAGCTACTGCAACACGACGAGCCCAATTTGACAGAATTACGTCAACAGATTCAACAAATTGAGACGCTCCATTTCATTTTGCTCTATTCAGACTTTTTACCAAAATCTATTTTTACCCGTTTTATGGTACGCAGTCAGCGTTACATTGATAAAAACTATCTTTGGAAAACTGGCGTGGTGTTGCGTGATCTTCACAAACAAACAACGGCATTGGTACAACTTGATGAAAAATCACAAAAAATTACACTGCACTTGATGGGAACGCACCAACAAGATTTTCTCGCGGTGCTGTTATTTTTGTTGCGCGACATTCACAACAGTTTTCCACGCCTGCATGTTGATGAACGGTTAGCCCTGCCAGATAATCCAGCAATTACGGTGAGTTACAACGATTTGCTTGAGCGGTTACAAGATGGGGAAACTGAAATTCGTCCAGAAGGTGCGAAGCAAAAATACAATATTCGCCAATTACTCGGCACCGCGTACCATTCCAAGCCTACTGAAGCAGAAATCATGGCATTTTTACGCACACTCATCGACAGTCAGACCATTCCAGATGAAAAAACATTTTGGCAAAAATTCAAAGATTCGATTGAACTTAAAATTCCCTTTGGGCTCGGCTCGATTGATCTCAAAGGATTGGTCAGGGCGGCGTTTAAAAAGTGAGTGTAGGGTGTACAAACAACGCGTCATCCACCTTTGCATTTCAAATCATTCTGGTGCGTGACACGGC
>DYNO01000289.1 GCA_020721025.1 Thiomargarita sp.
TCGCTTCCCGACCCGGTTCGACGCGTGTCTGCTTAGAAAACCGGCTTAAAGTGCTTCGTCCTGTTACCATAACAGTTGACAACAGATAACTTAGGTTGCTAGCTATTTACAGGATTTTTATGTTACTGGCACACAAAGTAGAACTGCGACCCAAGCCCGATCAGCTTGATTATTTTGAGAAAGCCTACGGTCACTATCGACATTGTTGGAATCATAATTAGGAGTTACGCAGTTCAAATCTAATTTTCAATTTATTCAAAAAGTTAGTATTTTGATCGATTTGTTGATATTTTAATAAAATCAATTGAGTAACGATTCAACTGCGTAACTCCTAATCATTTTGAAACTGTCCAAACTATTGAGAAATAAACTCTGGTAATTGTTTGGGGGCGTGAATACAAAAACGTTTATCTCGACTGGTTTGTCCTTGTAATAGAACCACTTGCGATTTTGCCACACCAAATAATTTCGCCAATAATTTACAAACCTCCTCATTTGCCTTGCCGTCCACCGGAGCCGCGGTTGTCTTAATTTTCAAACGATCCGCATGAATTCCCACCACGCCCGTTTGACTCGCACGAGGTTGAATATGTACCGCTAAAATCAAATCTTGCGCCTGCCAGTGATAAAATGTCATCATCAATTACGCTATATAAAAGGTGCTGCGAGAATGTCGCGAAAAATTATTTTACTGTTTTTCTGTGCGTATGTGTTAAGTTTGAGCGGTTGTGGTTTTCAATTGCGCGGCGCGGGCGGTCTGCATCTCAAATCGGTGTATGTTAAATCTGAATTTGCCGATAAAATTTCAAATGAAATCAAACAATTATTAACCGAAGAACAAGTCACATTGGCTACCAGTGAAAAAGAAGCGCAAGTGATTTTGCAATTGCAGCATGAAGCGTTTGAGCGGCGCACGGTGACTGTTTCTGCGGGTCGGGAGCGAATTGAGGAAATTGAATTAACTTATCATGTCGATGTTGAATTGCAAAAAGCGGATGCCACCCCATTGATTAAAAAACGTCCGATTCATCTGGTACGTGATTATAGTTTTGATAATACAGCGATGTTGGCAATGGACACGGAAGAGCAAACTTTGCGTGAGGATTTATTTCAAGACATGGCAATGCAAATCATGCGTATGTTGCGCGTCGTGCAAGTTCCTGAATCATGAAAACAATTCACGTTGTCGCTGGAGTAATCCGCAATTCATCGCAACAAATTTTACTGGCATTGCGTCCCCAACATTTACACCAAGGCGGGTTATGGGAATTTCCCGGTGGCAAGGTGGAAAGAGGAGAAGCGGTTGAACACGCATTGCAGCGCGAATTATTTGAAGAATTAGACATTTGCGTCACCCAAGCGCGACCGTTGATTCGGATTCATCATCAGTATCCTGACAAAAATATTTTGTTGGATGTGTGGCAGGTGGAAAGCTGGCAGGGGGTGGCGCGTGGCAAGGAAGGGCAAATGTTGGCATGGTATGATTTCGCTGAATTATCTACCAAACCGCTGCCTGCGGCAAATTATCCTATTCTCAAAGCAATGCAACTACCTGTTTTTTATCTGATTACGCCGGAACCGGAGAAACCGAATGATAAACATTTCCTGCGTCATCTGGCAGCGCGATTCGACAGTGGCGAAATTGAATTGGTGCAACTGCGCGCAAAACGGTTGCCAGACAAAGCGTTATGTGAATGTGCGGAACGGGTGATGAAATTGTGTGATACCTACGCCGTGCGTTTATTGCTCAATGCCACGCCAGAACTTGCTTTATCCGTTGGAACGCATGGAGTGCATTTAAATAGCCAACAATTACAAAATATTAGCCAACGCCCTTTGTCAAAAAACTTGCTGGTTGCAACTTCGTGTCATACGGCATCCGATGTTGATCACGCCAACGAAATTGATTGTGATTTCATTGTATTAAGTCCAGTTCGTCCCACGCAATCGCATCCCGGCGCGCCCACATTGGGATGGTTACGTTTTTTTGAACTGACGGAATTGGCACATTGTCCGGTGTTCGCGTTGGGTGGAATGCAACCAAATGAATTAACAAAAGTTTTAGCCCACGGTGGGCACGGTATCGCAGCCATTCGATCTTTGTGGTAACGCCCTATTTTCGATGAGAAGCGATGAATTTGACAAAAATTTTGACAATGACTTTACGTTTTCATCAAAATGCTCCGTCTTGTTACCATAACACTTGACAACAGATAACTTAGGTTGCTATTTATTTACAGGATTTTTATGTTATTAGCACACAAAGTAGAACTGCGACCCAAGCCCGATCAGCTTGATTATTTTGAGAAAGCCTGCGGTCATTATCGACATTGTTGGAATCACATGCGGGCGTGGTTTAGTCAGCAAGATGCTGATGGGCGTTACATTTTCAAATGGTCAAAAGCTGCGGGTTATCAATTCTATATGAAAGTTTTGCGGGTGGAGTTTTCGTGGTATAGTGAAGTTTCATCGGTAATAACTCGTAATGTTATTGATGATTTGGATAACGCTTTTAAGCACTTCTTTCGTAAAGTTCGGCAAGGAAACAAGAAGCCGGGCTATCCTAAGCCGAAGAAGCGTGGCGTTAAAGACTGCTTTTCTATTCGTGACGTTGCAAAGTTTGATGTTAAAAACAAAAGGTTACGAATTGAGAAGTTGAAAACTCGGATTGATATGCGCCAACCGATTCGTTTTGGCGGTAAACTCAAACAAGTGACCATTTCAAAACGAGCAGGAAAATACTTTGCGTCGTTTTTAGTCGAAACCGATGAATATGACCCAAAAGATGTTGATCGGCAACCATCGGTCGGCGTGGATGTTGGGATTAAGTCATTGGCAACGTTGAGTCATGGTGAAGTTTTTGAAAACAGCAGATTGTTGCAAAAGAATCTGCGTAAGTTACGGAAGTTACAAAGAAGTTTGTCTCGAAAAGTGAGAGGGTCGAATGGTTATGCGAAAGCCAAGCTAAAAATTCAGAAACTCCACTTTTTGATTGCAAGACAACGTGAAGCAATACTGCACCAACTCTCTGATTATCTGACGAAAACTTTTGACAGAATTGTGATTGAAAACTTGAATGTCAAAGGCATGATTAAAAACAGAAAGTTGAGCCGTGCACTTG
>DYNO01000290.1 GCA_020721025.1 Thiomargarita sp.
TGGGTTATAGACCTGTTTCACTTGGTATTAAAGATTTCAAATCGGTTCTATATTCTCGTCGTGTAAAACTATTTTGCAACTGCTTGAATAATTAAGTCTTACGTCACCGTTACGAGCGATTAAAGTCCCGCTAGATTGTGTCGGGACTGACAGCAAAAAACATTTAAGCAGAGTAATTATTCAAATTAATTGCTGCGTTCAAGTCACGATCAATCGTAAATCCACAAGCATCGCATTCAAAAATCCGATCCTTCAAAGTTAGAGTTTTCTTGACTTCGCCGTAAGAAGTCAGTTGAACTTACCTGAGTTCGAAAACTATAGCTGGAGAATGATAAAAAGCCATCTAAACCTGACAGGTTTAAATACACTTTTTATGTTGCCGCCGCTATATCAAACTCAGGTAATTGAACAGCCAGTTATTTTTCAACTGTCATGGTGATGCCCGCACGCGTGGCTAATTCGACAAAGTTCGGAAAGGAGGTTGCGACATTTGCACAGTCGTCAATGATAATGGGTTCGCTGGCACACAATGAAGCGATAGTAAATGCCATTGCAATGCGATGGTCGCCGTGACTGTTGACCTGACCGCCGTGTATTTTTCCCCCACGAATGATCATGCCGTCGGGCGTAGGATGGGCTTGAATTCCCACCGTTTGCAAACCATCTGCCATCACTTGAATGCGATCACTTTCTTTGACGCGTAATTCCGCAGCACCCGTCAACACCGTTTCACCTTCTGCACATGCCGCTGCAATAAATAACACGGGAAATTCATCTATCGCCAAGGGCACTAAATATTCAGGAATTTGAATTCCATGCAGGGGCGCGTGACGGACTTGAATATCTGCCACCGGTTCGCCGCCAACTTCACGCTCGTGATGCAAGGTAATGTCTGCCCCCATCGCTTTGAGAATCTCTAACACTCCCGTGCGCGTCGGATTTATCCCAACATGTTGCAATGTGATGTCGGAGCCTGTTGCGATACTTGCCCCCACCATAAAAAATGCCGCAGAGGAAATATCGGCTGGCACGTCAATATCGGTCGCAGTTAAATGTCCCCCACCCGTCACACAGACTCGATTACCTTCTTGTTGCACAGGATAACCCAAACTGCGCAACATGCGTTCAGTATGGTCACGAGTGGGTGCGGGTTCGATGATACACGTCGTGCCTTGGGCATACAATCCTGCGAGCAATAAGCAAGATTTGACTTGGGCACTCGCTATCGGCATCGGATAATGAATTGGATGAAGCTGTTGACTTCCTTGAATTTTGAGCGGTGGGGTGCCTGAAGCAGTGGTATAAATTAACGCGCCCATCGTCGCTAAAGGTTCCGTCACTCGCCGCATCGGTCGTCGGGATAAAGACTCATCGCCGGTCATTTCTACAGAAAATTTCTGTCCCGCCATCAATCCTGCCAACAAACGCATCGAAGTGCCTGAGTTACCAAGATAAAGCGGTTTGTACGGAGCTTGTAATCCATGTAATCCCACGCCATGCACGGTGACTCGTCCCTGTTCTGGTCCTTCAATCAAGACACACATACTTTTAAATGCTGCCAACGTCGCAAGCGTGTCTTCTCCTTCTAAAAAACCACTGATATGCGTAGTACCTTCCGCCAACGCGCCCAACATAATTGCACGGTGAGAAATAGATTTATCCCCCGGTACTCGCAACTGACCTTGTAATTTTTTACTCGGAGAAACAATGAATTGAGTATTCACCATGACTAGCCTAATGCGTTAAAAATGGCATCACGAATATTTCTGACGCTGCCCACGCCGGGAATATGCAGGCATTTTGGCGCGTTAGCATCCCCTGTCGCGACCCAATCCGCATAATAGTGAACTAGGGGTGCTGTTTGAGCATGGTAAATTTCTAACCGCTTACGCACTGTTTCCTCTTGATCATCATCCCGTTGTATCAAATCTTCGCCGGTGATGTCGTCTTTTCCAGCAACTTTCGGCGGATTAAAAATGACATGATAAGTACGTCCCGAAGCCAGATGCACGCGCCGCCCACTCATCCGATTGACAATTTCTTCATCATCCACAGCGATTTCAACCACATAGTCGATTTTTACCCCTGCTTGTTTCATCGCTTCAGCTTGGGGCAGGGTGCGCGGGAAACCGTCAAATAAAAAGCCGTTAGCACAGTCTGGGTCTTGAATGCGATCTTTCACCAGACCAATGATAATGTCATCTGAAACCAATCCGCCTTCATCCATGATTTTCTTGGCAGCCAATCCCAATGCGGTTCCTGCCTTGACTGCGGCGCGCAACATGTCACCGGTCGAAATCTGTGGAATTTGATATTTTTCTTTGATGTAGTTCGCTTGTGTTCCCTTGCCTGCTCCCGGTCCACCCAATAAAATCAAGCGCATTAGAATTACTCCTAGTTAGTAGTATATTTGTTCAACGATAATCGTACATTATAATTCAAACAGTGCAGTCGCTAAACCATGTCATTGAGTTAGTAGGTTTTAATCATAATCAATGTTATTGCTATTACAGCTTCTAAACCATTGACAATCATTAACAAGGAGAATGATTATCAGTGATATTCCCGTCGTATCAAACTATTTTCGCAACTACTTGATTACTCAAGGTTTACGGTCACTATGACGGGCGATTAGAGTCCCGCTGAAACTTGTCGGGACTGACAGCAAAAAAACAATTTAAGCAGAGTAATTGTTCAGTTCCTATTTTCATAGGAACAGAGATTAATTGCAGCGTTCAAATCACGATCAATCGTAAATCCGCAAGAATCGCACTCGTAAATCCGATCTTTCAAAGTTAGACTTTTCTTGACTTCGCCGCAATCCTGCCCGTTTTGAAATGGTCACTTGTTTGAGTTTGCCACCAAAACGAATCGGTTGATGCATATCTATCCGAGTTTTCAATTCGTAACATTTTGTTTTTAACATCAAACTTTGCAGCGTCACGAATGGCAAAGCGGTCTTTAACACCCCGTTTCTTTGGCTTAGGATAACCCGGCTTTTTACCCTGCGAAAGAAATGCATTATCCAAATCATCAATAACATTACGAGTTATTACCGATGAAACTTCACTGTACCACGAAAACTCCACCCGTAAAACTTTCATATAGAATTGATATGC
>DYNO01000097.1 GCA_020721025.1 Thiomargarita sp.
ATCGTTGTTAGATAGTTAGAGTCGCGACCAGAATCAGCGAGACTTTAAACGCACGTAAGAGTCACTTAAGACTTGAGTTATCAAGCAGTGATGTTGACGACGTGAATAACGTTTGGTTTTTTACAAACGCTTAACGACATTTTTAACCGCTGTTCCTATGAAAATAGAAACAATTTAATATGCATGGCTTAAAGATGTCAAATCGGTTCTATAACGATTTTTCAAATAACTAAACATGGAGTGAACCGCGTGTCAGCAGAAAATGTTGTTTCTCATGGTGGCGGAACAGGGGCTGCCACTGATAACCCTGTGCAATATATCCAACATCACTTGCAAAATCTCAGCGTAGGTGAAGGCTTTTGGACAATTAATATTGATACTTTGTTCTTTGCTGTGCTCCTCGCGTTGCTGTTAATGTTTGTGACAAAACGAGTTGGAGATAACATCCGTGATGATAATGCCCCGACTGGATTACAAAATTTATTAGAAATTGTGTTAGAATTTGTCGAGCAGCAAGTCAAAGATACCTTTGCTGGGTATAATCCCCTGATTGGTCCATTGGCTCTGACCTTGTTTATGTGGATTTTCCTAATGAATGCGATGGACTTGTTCCAAGTGGATTTACTGCCACTGATGGCAAGTTGGGTCGGAATCCATTATCTCAAAGTGGTGCCCACCACCGACTTATCCGCGACCTTTGGGCTATCCTTCAGCGTGTTCGCCCTGATTGTGTATTATAATATCAAGATCAAGGGACCCATCGGTTATGTCAAGATGTTCTTATTTCATCCGTTTGAATCCCACGGTATCATCCCCAAGTTGTTGTTAATGCCGGTAAATATCATCATGACTGCCATCGAAGAAATCGCCAAACCGGTCAGTATGGGCTTGCGGTTATTCGGTAACATGTTCGCAGGCGAATTGATTTTCTTATTGATCGCACTCTTGCCTTGGTGGATTCAATGGACATTAGGGGGCCCTTGGGCGATTTTCCACATTTTGGTTATCTCGTTACAAGCCTTCATTTTCATGTTGTTGACGATTGTGTATCTCAGTATTGCACATCAAACCCATGAAGCGCATGAAGAACATCATTAAGCGTTGTTGTCAGTACGAATTTGCTGTACCCTAACTTTTTTACTTTAACTTTAATCTTAAATTGACATAAGGAGAGCTTTACATGACCCCAGAACTTGTTGCTACTATCTACGCTCAAACTGCTTTAGCCGTTGGTATCATCTTGGCGGCGGCGGGTTTTGCTTCTGCATTGGGTTGGGCAATGATTTGTTCCAAATATTTAGAAGGCATCGCCAGACAACCTGAAATGAAAGCTCAATTAATGGGTCAAATGTTATTCACCGGCGGTTTGATGGAAGCGTTTCCTATGATTGTTTTAGGTTTCTCAATGTTCTTCATTTTCGCCAACCCATTCATCGGGGCTGCCAAGGCGGCGTTAGGACACTAGGCGGTCTTGTTTTAACCTAACCTAAACCCATGGGGTGTCGAACGTGAATGTAACAGCTACACTTTTAGGACAAACGCTCACCCTCGCGGTGTTAGTGTGGTTCATCAATCAGTTCATGTGGGGACCCGTCACCAAGGCAATGCAAGCTCGTACCCAGCGTATTGCAGATGGTTTGTCGGCAGCCGAACGTGGTAAACATGAATTAGAACTGTCACAACAACGCGCGGCGAAAGAGATTCGTGATGCTAAACAGAATGCTGCGGAAATCATTGCCAACGCCAATAAGCAATCGACCGAAATCATTGAAGCCAGTAAGGAAGAAGGTCGGGCAGAAGGGAAACGGCAATTAGATGCAGCGAAAGCAGAAATCGATCAAGAAAAAAGTCGTGCAAAAGAGCAGTTGCGTGAAGAAGTGATGGCATTGGCTATCGCAGTCGCTGAGAAAGTGTTGGTGCGCGAAATCAATCCGGATGTTCATGCAGAGTTTGTACAAGACATGCTCAAAAAAATCTAATCAACCACAGACCCTTAGCGTTTTTTTGACCTTAAGGGTCTAGGAAAGGCGAGACATGGCAGAACTTTCTACCCTAGCCCGTCCGTATGCAGAAGCGGTAATGCAATTAGCCAGTGCTGATGGAAGTTTTGACGCGTGGTCAGAAACATTGAGTTTTTTAGCCACGATTGTACAAGATTCTGAAATTACAGCAGTAATTGCCAATCCGCGTGTGAGCAAAGAAACCTTATCCCGTATATTACTCGATGTTTGTGAGGAAGGGCAACTTGGACAGACGGGCATCAACCTTGTGAAAATGTTATTGAAAAATGGCAGATTACAGGCTGTCCCTCACATTGCAACGCAATACGAAAAATTAAAAGCGCAACAACAAGGTTTTATCAACGTGGAATTGATTTCTGCGTATGAAACCAGTGTTGAACAACAGCAAGCGTTAGAAGCGGCACTGCGAAATCGTTTTGGCAAAAATGTGACCATGAACTTGTTTATTAATCCAGCGTTATTAGGCGGTTGGATTGTACGCGCAGGCGATCAGGTGATTGACATGTCAATACGAGGGCGGTTGCAGCAATTCACATTTGCAATGGGTCGTTAAGTGAATTTTCACATCTTGAGCGCGTAACGTGAGCTGCTGGCTGCGTTGTCCGCAATATAAAACTGAGGAAAACAGAATACATGCAACTTAATCCTTCTGAAATCAGTGAACTCATTAAAAAGAAGATACAAGGCTATGATTTAGCGACGGAAGTTCGCAGTGAAGGAACTATCGTCAGCGTCACCGATGGTATTGTACGTGTTCATGGTTTAGCTGATGCGATGTATGGGGAAATGTTAGAATTCCCCGGTGGTGTTTTTGGTATGGCATTGAACTTAGAGCGTGATTCAGTCGGCGCGGTGGTTTTAGGCGCGTATGAACACCTCAAAGAAGGCGATACGATCAAATGTACCGGGCGGGTGTTGGAAGTCCCTGTCGGTGAAGAATTATTGGGTCGGGTCGTCAATGCCTTAGCGCAACCGATTGATGGTAAAGGCGCAATTCCTTATCAAAATACTTTACCGATTGAACGGGTGGCACCGGGCGTAATTACCCGTCAATCCGTCAGCCAACCAGTGCAAACCGGACTAAAATCCATTGACTCCATGGTGCCGATTGGGCGTGGACAACGGGAATTAATCATCGGTGACCGCCAAACGGGTAAAACGGCTGTCGCAATTGACGCAATTATTAACCAAAAAGGCACGGGCATCAAGTGTATTTACGTCGCGATTGGTCAAAAAGCCTCTTCGGTTGCCAACGTGGTGCGTAAATTAGAAGAACATGGCGCGATGGAACATACCATTATCGTGTCAGCTTCGGCATCTGATCCAGCGGCAATGCAATTTATCGCGCCGTATGCTGGTTGTGCGATGGGTGAATATTTCCGTGATAAAGGTGAAGATGCGCTGATTATTTATGATGACTTGACCAAGCAAGCATGGGCATATCGTCAAATCTCCTTGTTACTGCGTCGTCCACCAGGTCGTGAAGCCTATCCGGGTGACGTGTTCTACTTGCACTCTCGGTTATTGGAACGTGCGGCGCGGGTGAATCCAACCTACGTGGAAAAGATGACCAATGGTGCGGTGAAGGGCAAAACCGGTTCATTAACCGCATTGCCAGTCATTGAAACGCAAGCGGGTGACGTGTCAGCCTTCGTGCCAACCAACGTGATTTCAATCACTGACGGACAAATTTACTTAGAAACCAACTTGTTTAACGCAGGGATTCGTCCCGCGATTAACCCAGGGTTATCTGTGTCTCGTGTCGGTGGTGCTGCCCAAACGAAGATTATCAAAAAGTTAGGCGGTGGTGTCCGGTTAGACTTAGCCCAATATCGTGAATTGGCAGCGTTTGCCCAGTTCGCTTCTGATTTGGATGAGTCCACCCGGAAACAAATCGAACGGGGTCAACGGGTGACTGAATTAATGAAGCAAAAGCAATATTCTCCGCTGAGTGTGGCAGATATGGCGGTTTCATTATATGCGGTTAATCAAGGCTTTATGGATGATGTGCCCGTGAAGAAAATCGGTGACTTTGAACACGCACTGCAAACTTACATGCGTAATAATCAAGCCGCTTTGTTAGACGAAATTAACAAGACCGGTGATTATACCGATGAAATGGCAGCGAAATTCAAAGCAGCATTGACGGATTTCAAAGCGAATCATCAAAACTGGTAAATTGTATGGGGTGGAATGGAAAATTTCTCTAATCCACCCTTTCTCAAACATTTTCTGAGCGATTCATCACATGAGATTCTCACTCACGAATATCGGAAAGATTGCACAAGCTGACATTGAAATCAATGGGCTGACTGTGCTCGGCGGTTACAATGATATTGGTAAGTCAACAATTGGTAAGACACTTTTTTCAGTCATTAAAACTATTAGTGATATTGAACAGGAAACTTTAGAAGCTATCACAGAACAAATTGAGCAAGAACTTATTGAGTTTTCAGTGGAAATTAGAAAAATAACGGGAGAACGTTTTAGCATCCCGCTTAAAAATCAAGAAAATATTGAAAAATATATTTCCGTTCTTTTATTGAAAATACGAGAAGAATTACACGCCTTATCATTTTCTACTACAGAAGCAACAAAAATTGATAATTTATTGAATTCTTTAGAAGAGCGTATTAAAAAAATATGTCATCCTGAGAAAAACGAATCGTATAAAAAAGTATTTGATAGTATTAATTACTCATTGTTTCGTGGTGATATACAAAATAATCATGCTGTTACGACGGAATCAAGCATCGTTTCAACAGATGAGGCTTGTGAGCTAGAAATTTCATTAGAACGTGGGCGAACTATATCGTTTTTGATCAAAGGTGACTTTCTTTTTCAAAATGTCACATTGGTAGATTCTCCGCTGGTCGTGGGATGGGTTTCAGCAGTCGGCGTTTCCCGCACGCATATAAAAGAAACATTTGGGCATTATGTTTTTGATTTATTGAATAAAATAAGATTTTCTACCGAAGAAAGCTATGATTTGATACCAGATTCACAACGAAAATTGGTGGAGAAAATTCGTAGAATTATTGGTGGTCTGATGTTTTATGATCGAGCCCAAAGAAATTTTGTTTTTAAACAAGAAAATATGGTCGTTCAACCGATAAATCTTGCTTCTGGAATTAAAATATTTGGGATTATTCAGATGTTATTAGCCGGGGAAATGATAATACCAAATACGGTTTTAATGATTGACGAACCAGAAGCTCATTTACATCCGGAATGGCAGTTGAAATATGCGGAAGTGCTCACGCAACTCGTTGATATGGGTGTTTATGTCTTGGTAAGCACGCATAGTCCGTACATGATTGAGGCGTTGAAACATTATTCTGACAAATTGCAACAAGAAAAGATTACGAATTTTTATTTGGGGAGTGCAGGCGAACACGGGACTATTTTTAGCGATGTGACGCAAAACTTAGATGCACTTTTTGAACTGCTGGCAAAGCCGATGCAAAGATTAGCATTTGAGAGTTAATGTATGGAATGTAACGAATTTCTCAAATCGCTTAATACGCTACTTGAACAATGGGTTAAACCAGTACCACTGGGCAAACTTTCCAAAACCTGTTGTCCACAATGCGTAACGCCTGTATTTGACTTGGATATTGTCAAGGATGCGTTTTGTAAAAAAATAGGTATGTCACCATTGAATTCTGTAGATGGCGTTTATCTGGATAAACAAAACAATACAGTTTATCTTTTAGAGATGAAGGATTTACAAAAATATATCAAACACCAAAATAAATCTGATTTAACTGAGCAACAATTTATTGAGAAATTTTTTACGGATAAACAAGCCAGTCTAGCCAATAAGCTGATTGATAGTTACATTTTGATGCTATCAATTTCTAAAGATGCCGGTGATTTCTTCTGTTTAGTCAATAAAGAAAAAATAAAAATTATATATTTAATTATTATAAATCTCGGTTCTCGGGATTATGAGAAATATAGAATTGGAAGTTTAGCAATGAGTTATAGTAAGTTTAGGTTTTTAGATCATACGTCTGTCGTTCTTGCCAGTCAACTTGATAATAATCTGAGTAATCTCCGGCGAGATGAACTAAGCTCATAGAATCATAAAGAATTTCTAACTTTAACCTTGGAATAAGCTATGGCAGTCGGAAAAGAGATACGCACCAAGATTTTAAGTATTAAGAGTACGCAGAAAATTACCCGCGCAATGGAAATGGTCGCTGCCAGTAAAATGCGCAAAGCTCAAGAAAGAATGCGGCGTTCCCGTCCCTATTCAGATAAAATCCATGCGGTGATCGGACACTTAGCCCATGCACATCCTGAATATAAACATCCCTACATGTCTAACCGTGAAGTCAAGCGCGTTGGTGTCATTGTGGTGACTTCGGATCGCGGCTTGTGCGGCGGCTTAAATACCAATTTATTCAAGCTGACCTTGGGCACCTTGCGTCAATGGGAACAAAATAATGTTTCTATTGATCTGTGTTTAATCGGCAACAAAGCCATGCAATTTTTCAGACGCGTCGGCGGCAATGTTGTGGCACAAGCAAGTCATTTGGGTGACAATCCCAGTTTGGAAGATTTGATCGGTATCGTGAAGGTCATGTTGGATGAATATATGGAAGGCAAAATTGACCAAATCCATATCGTTTACAACAAGTTCGTCAACGCGATGACTCAATCCCCTCAAGTACATCAATTAGTTCCAATCGTGCCCAAAGATGATGACCGTTTGACTCACCATTGGGATTATATTTATGAACCCCAGGCGGAAGAAGTGTTGGAAGGATTGTTGATGCGTTATATCGAATCCTTGGTTTATCAATCGTTGGTGGAAAACGTCGCCAGTGAACAAGCTGCCCGGATGGTCGCCATGAAGAGTGCATCCGATAATGCAGGGAGTTTAATCCATGAGTTGCAATTGGTGTATAACAAAGCGCGACAAGCCGCGATTACTCAGGAAATTTCTGAAATCGTGGGTGGGGCAGCCGCTGTTTAACTAATTGTAATCATTTTATTTTTCCCAATTTTACTGAGCACTGCTTGAGGTTTGAGCCAATTTTCCAAGCAGTTGCTCCAGAATTCAGACAAGTAATCAAGAGGAATCCAAAACACATGAGTTCAGGCAAAATTGTACAAATCATCGGTGCGGTGGTGGACGTTGAATTTCCCCGTGAATTTATTCCTAAAATCTATGACGCGTTAATGGTCGATAGCACGGGATTAACTTTAGAAGTGCAGCAACAATTGGGCGACGGCGTGGTACGCACCATTGCGATGGGGAGTTCCGAAGGATTGAAGCGTGATTTACCAGTTAGCAACACGGGTAAAGCGATCAGTGTGCCTGTCGGTAAGGAAACACTGGGGCGTATTATGGACGTGTTGGGTACGCCAATTGATGAAATGGGCCCCGTCGGTGAAAAAGAACAATGGGTGATTCACCGTAAAGCGCCAAGATATGAAGATTTAGCTGCCAGTAATGAACTGTTAGAAACAGGAATTAAAGTGATTGACTTGGTGTGTCCGTTTGCGAAGGGCGGTAAGGTCGGTCTGTTCGGCGGTGCTGGTGTGGGTAAAACCGTGAACATGATGGAACTTATCCGTAACATCGCTATTGAACACAGTGGTTATTCCGTCTTCGCAGGGGTCGGTGAACGGACTCGTGAAGGAAACGATTTCTATCACGAAATGAAAGAATCCAACGTGTTAGACAAAGTGGCGTTGGTGTATGGTCAGATGAATGAACCCCCCGGCAACCGTCTGCGTGTGGCATTGTCTGGCTTGACGATGGCGGAATTTTTCCGTGATGAAGGGCGTGACGTGTTGTTATTTATTGACAATATTTATCGTTACACCTTGGCGGGAACGGAAGTTTCTGCGCTACTCGGTCGTATGCCTTCTGCTGTGGGTTATCAACCAACGTTGGCTGAAGAAATGGGCGTGTTGCAAGAACGGATTACTTCCACGAAAACTGGCTCAATTACCTCGATTCAAGCGGTTTATGTGCCAGCCGACGACTTGACCGACCCATCACCTGCCACCACTTTCGCGCACTTAGACGCAACCGTCGTGTTATCACGTCAAATTGCAGAATTAGGGATTTATCCAGCGGTCGATCCGTTAGATTCTACCAGCCGTCAGTTAGACCCACTGGTTGTCGGTCAAGAACATTATGATACGGCGCGTGCGGTGCAAGGGACATTACAACGTTATAAGGAACTGCGTGATATTATTGCGATTTTGGGCATGGACGAATTATCTGAAGAAGATAAATTAACCGTGTCTCGCGCTCGTAAAATTCAACGTTTCTTGTCACAACCCTTCTTCGTGGCGGAAGTATTCACCGGTTCATCTGGTAAATACGTGCCCATTAAGGACACCATCGCAGGATTCAAGGGTATTGTCAACGGCGAATATGATAACTTGCCAGAACAAGCCTTTTACATGGTGGGCGGTATCGACGAAGCAATTGAAAAAGCTAAGAAAATGGCGAAGTAATTTTGTTTCTCTCTGTGGTGAAAGCGATTTTGCCACAGAGTTACCCTAAAAAAGACAATCTCATGTTGCTTGAATTCAGCGTAAAAAATTATTTGTCCTTCAAAGACGAAGTGACGTTATCTTTGCGCGGGCGTGCGGGTGTGACGGGACACGAAGGCGATAGTACATTTGATGTCGCAGGAGAACCGATTTTAAAAAGTGCTGTGATTTACGGTGCGAATGCGAGTGGAAAAAGTAATTTAATCAAAGCAATGCAGTTTATGAAGTACTTTGTATTAAATTCTGCGATTGGTGAACAGTCTGAAGCGAAAATTGATGTTGATAACTTCAAACTGACTATCGAAACAGCAAAACAGCCCTCTCAGTTTGAAATTACTTTTGTACATGAAGATCGCTATTATCGCTATGGATTTGAATTAGACAGTAAAAATATTCATCAGGAATGGTTATATCAAGCAGCAGTGAATTCTGAACAGGAAACGTTTTTGTTTCATCGTAAAAATCAATCAGTTAAGTTTGATGAATCTTTTGAAGAAATTAAATCTTTCATTGAGGTTCAAGAAAAAAAAGAAGAGTTTAAACGATTAAAATTAGTACGAGAGACGGCTTTATTATTATCTGTTGTAGCTCAATTTGACGGCGAAATTTCTCGAAAATTGATGCGTTGGTTCAAGAACGAGTTCAATATTTTGTTTGCAAGTGAAGAAAAAACATTTAAACAACATTCTGAAGATGGGTTGAAGGATGTAGAATTTAAAGGAAAAATCCTTGATTTTTTGAAAATTGCAGATACAGGAATTGAAGATATCAAACTTGTTGAACAGCGTGTTTTTGACTTGATATTCAAACGTGTCATCACAAGCCATCATATCTATGATGCTGATGGTAAGATGATAGGAAAAGCAGAATGGCTTATGGATAGCAATGAATCAGAAGGCACTCAAAAACTATTCGCGCTGTCTGCTCCAATTATTGACGCGTTAGAACACGGGAAAATATTGGTGATTGATGAATTGGATTCAAAGTTACATCCATTTATGATGACTTTTATTTTAAATTTATTTCATTCGACAGAGAAAAATCCCAAAAATGCGCAACTTATTTTTAATACGCATGACGTTAATTTATTGAGCAACCGATTTTTTCGTCGTGATCAAATTTGGTTCACTGAGAAAAATGAATATGGCGCAACCGAGTTATATTCTTTGGCGGATTTCAAAGATTTAACGGACGAAGGCACTAATAACGAGACTTTTCAAAACGATTATTTTCAAGGTCGATATGGGGCGGTGCCTCTCACAGGGAATCTTGAAATTTTTAAACGAGATACCGACGATGCCACCAAAAATTAAGCCGTTAAAAACCGCTTCGTCACGCAAACTGGGACATGGGCGTATTTTGATTGTATGCGAAGGAAAACAAACCGAACCTAATTATTTCAATAAGTTCAGAGAAAAGTTGTGTGCACTCAGAAAATATCGCACTGAAGATATTGTAATTGATATTATCCCGGCGAAACATGTATTTGAGGATGCTCGGCAAAAGAAAGAGCGCATAACCCCACGCTATTCTGAAGTATGGTGCGTGTTTGATAAAGATAGAAATACCGATGATGTTTACAATCAGTTAATTGCAAAGAGAGCGAAAGAAGAAAATATTCATATTGCCTATTCTAACCCCAGTTTTGAACTTTGGTTTTTGTTGCATTTTGATTATTGCGACAGTCGGTTGTCTGGGAAAGATTGTGAGAAAAAACTTTGTAATAGAATGCAGGAATATTCAAAAACAGATATTGAATTATTTAATAAACTTGGTGCTAAACAATCGGTTGCGATTAAAAATACTGAAACTTTGATGAAGATGTGGGAAGGTAAAACAGATTTCGCAAAGCATAATCCTTCGACGACAGTGCATGAATTAGTGGAAATGTTAAATGAGTATTTGAAAAGAGTTGAAAATACAGCAAAATGAACGAAACTTTAAGAATTCAAATTATTTACGGAGATTCTCGCGAAGAGTTAAAACAACTTGCTGATAATTCAATTGATTTAATTTTCACATCACCTCCGTATGCTGACCGACGAGTTCATACTTATGGTGGCGTAAAACCAGAAGATTATGTTGCGTGGTTTTTGCCAATTTCTGAACAACTGTTGCGAGTGTTGAAACCAACAGGGACATTTGTTTTAAATATTAAAGAAAAAGCTGAAAATGGCGAGCGTAGCACTTATGTTTTAGAATTGATTCTTGCCTTGAGAAAACAGGGTTGGCTATGGACAGAAGAGTTTGTTTGGCATAAGAAAAATTGTTATCCCGGTAAGTGGCCCAATCGGTTTCGTGATGCGTGGGAGCGGTTGCTGCAATTTAATAAAGCTAAAAAATTTAATATGTATCAAGATGCTGTGAAAGTTCCTATCGGTGATTGGGCGAAAGATCGGTTGAAGAAATTGAGTGAAACGGATCAAATTCGTGACAATGCGCGAAATGGTAGTGGTTTTGGCAAAAATGTTTCAAATTGGGTAGATAGAGACAGCGTTTATCCGACCAATGTGTTGCATTTGGCGACTGAGTGCGGTAATAAAAACCATAGTGCAGCGTTTCCTGAAGCCTTGCCGGAATGGTTTATCAAATTGTTTACACAGGAAAAAGATGTCGTACTTGATCCGTTCGCGGGTTCTGGAACGACGTTGCAGGTGGCGAAGCGGTTGTATCGTCACGCCATTGGAATTGAAATTGTGCCTGAATATGTTGAAATGATAAAAGCCGAACTCGAAACAAAAGAATTGCAATTGTTTGAATCTAGGGCAAATTATGAAATCACTCAATCTCAACGAAGTGATTAAATATGTCGAAGTGCATATCTCGGAATTCCATGATAAACGGCTGTTAAAAATTAAGCAACTGGCACTCAATGAAATTTTGCGTAGAAAGAATCCGTATCTGTTCAAAGCAAAAAGTCTATTGAAAGCTCAAGATTTAGTTGAAAATATCTTAGATGCCTACCTCTCTTCACAAGAAGAGACCTTGTTTGGCGAATTCATGGAAGGTTTGGCAATTTTTATTGCAAGTCAAACGGTCGATGCACATAAGTCAGCGTTTGTTGGCATTGATATGCAATTTGAGCGGAATGATACGATTTATTTGGTTGAAATCAAATCGGGACCGAATTGGGGAAACTCCAGTCAAATAAAAAGGTTACGTGAAAATTTTGCGACAGCTAAAAAGTCATTGGCGCAACAGACAGATAAAAAAGTGATTGCTATCAATGGTTGTTGTTATGGCAGAGAACAAAGTACCGATAAGGACGATTATCTTAAATTATGTGGGCAGGAATTTTGGCACTTTATTTCTGGCGATGAACAACTTTATACGCAACTGATTGAACCGGTTGGCTATCGAGCAAAAGAGAAAAACCAAGTATTTTCAGAAGCCTACGGAGCGTTAATTAATCAATTTACCGCCGAGTTTTATAAAGATTTTTGCAGCACAGACGGATATATTATCTGGGAAAAATTAGTTGCCGATAA
>DYNO01000098.1 GCA_020721025.1 Thiomargarita sp.
TTCCAAGCTGGAATAGTTAATCATTTTGTACTTGGAATAGGAGAATTGACATGCCTCGCGAGTTTGAGCATATTCCGCATTATCATTATCATCCACCCCATCATCAACACTTAACCCTGTCACCGGGAGGTGGAAATGGTGGAGGTGACAGTGGCGGCTTAGTTGGAGCAATTGGTGTTTCTATGGCAGCAAATCCTGCATTATGGATTGTTGGAGGAATAATTATCGGTGGGATAATCATCTATGCGCTCACTAGGGAAGAAGAAGCCTGAGAGATACCGCAGGAATAAAGAGTGTTAATTAATCTTGCATATCATAATGTCTGAACTATGTTTTAAATCAATTAGATATAGTTCAGACTTTCAGTTATATTAAATTACTTTCTTTTCTAAACCGAGTAGAGTTTTGAAGGGCGGAAATCCATTGAAAACTGGGTTAATCTTGCCAATTATCTAAACATACTGTGATTATCTGATGTAGTTTTGGAATTTTGTGAACTAACACATCCCACACTTAATAAATAACAAGTTTCGTCTCGAATATGTCGTAAATATTCATAGGCTGAGGGGGGACATATTCCACTTCCTTGAGAACATAAGGTCTAATATAGGGGCTTAAGGATTCGGCAGTCACAACTTCCACAGGATATGGCAAACTATTTTCCAACAAGTCACAAATCTGCATGAAATTGTCAAAATTCTTTTGTTCAGGTTCAAATTCCACCAATAAATCAATATCGCTGTTTTGGTGTGGTGTATTACGCACCCGAGAGCCGAATAAACCTAGGCGTTTTACCCCCAATCTATTGAGTTGCATACTTTTGGATTGAAGAATGGTGAAAATCATCGTTTTATCGAGTTGCATTGAAATCCTTGTAATGAAGTATTTTTGTAGGACATCTCGCTACCAAGTTCAACTTAGTAACGAGTCAAATTTGTCAACCTGTCTTTAAATCACTTTCTTCTCTAAACCCAACTCCGGCGGCAATTCACTGATTTTCTGCGCGTTGCTGACCACTGCGACATGAGCCCGCTCCGGTTGCAAATAAGTCGCGGCAACTCGTTGTAAATCTGCAACTGTCACCTTTAAAATCTGTTTGCGAAATTCCCGACGTTGCGTTGGAGTCCGTTGCTGCAAACTCTCAAAAAAGCTGTGCATCGCATCTCCCGCAGGCGATCCGGGGCGATCAATTTGAGAAATCACGCCTAAAATAGCTTCTTCCAACGCATTGGCTTGATGGGTCGTATTTTGCAACCAATCGAGAGAAAAATCAAAGGCTTGTAACGTTTCCGCCAGTCGCGGATCACGGTAGGAATAAAACCGAAATGTCCCCGTGTCCGAATTGTAGCCCGCCCCGCCACCATACGCCCCGCCCTGTTCCCGTATCGCACGATGCAAATAGCCATTGCGTAGGAAATTGCCCAGCACTTGTAACGCCGGTGCATCTGGATGACTCAATGCCACCGTAGGATAGGCTTTGGCACAAAAATTAATTTGCGTATTGGTCGCCCACGCCTGTTTAATGGTCGTTTGAATGGGATTCACAGCAAATTCAACATGTTCACCACAATACGCCGCTTGCTGCCAACACGTTACCAAACTTTCTGCCATCTGGGCGCGCACTTCGGCTTCGCTGACAGTGACAAATTGGCGTGGGGCATTTAACAGTAACTCACGGATTCTTAACAATTTTTCTGACAATGCTTGTAATTGTGCTGGATCATTCAACTGTTCATCCAAATTGCGAATAAATTGAATCCCTTGCAACCCATTCCAACGATGCGATAACGCGCTGACCGGACTCAAATTACTGCTCGCCGCCAACATTGCCAAAACATGTCCGCGATCAGTGATGCTGTTATCCACATCGGCGCGCATCTGCTGCATAAGTTCTTGTAAACGAGATAATTCATCAAAACGAGCCAATTCCAAAGTATCATGCAGTAACTGAGTCATTTCCGCTTGATTACGCACTAACGCCTTGCTGGATAACGCAAAAATACTTTTCATCTGCTGCACATTGTCAATATTGCCACGAATGGAAATGCGCGCGTGGATGTCGCCCGTGAATAAGGCTTGTTTTTCAGCAATTTGCAGATAATCTTCCTCACCTACGCCGACTTCGGTCAAACAATCGCAAAAGGTTGGGAGTAAATCCACCAATTCATCTGGAAACTGCGGCAGATCGATCACAATTGCTTGATAAACCATGCCGTTAGTGCTGCGAGTGAACCATGTCGCGGGAAAATTGCCGATTTGCCCCGTTTCGCCTTCAGGAATTTTAATGTCTTCAGGAATGTCTGCCAAGGTGACCTTGGGCAAAATTTCCATATCATCAAGCTGCATCTGACGGTTTTGTAAGGCTTGTGCTTGGTCAATCAGTGATTTTTGGTCAGTTTCAGTTAAATTGGCTTGCAACTCGGCTAAACGAGCAGTTTCTTCCGCTTGCTGGCGCGCCGAAAGCTCGGTATCTGGTTGCATCACCACGCGAACACGATGCGGATTGTTGAGCAGTAACTCTTTGACTAAATTTGGAATAAATTGCGGATTTTGACAATCTTCTCGCAATTGGTTCAATACCGCGTCAATGTTCAATGTGGCAATTGGATCACCGCCGTGTAATGTGGGAGAAAGCATGTTGACCAATAAATGCAAGCCGTAGGGAAAATGATCGCCGGTAATTTCCCGTTGATGTAATTCTAGTTGATGCAACACGGAATCCACTTGAATTTGTGGCACGCCTTTTTCAGCAACTTCTTGTAATGTCTCAAGAATTAACGTTTCCACCGCATCGGCATCTTCGGGATTGGAGCCTTCTAAACCGCACACAAACATGGTTTCTCGCGTGTGATCGCTGAAGCCGCATAATTGCGAGGGCGAAGTGCCTAACTCACTGGTTTCTAACACATAACGCAGCGGCGAAGCACTGTTATCTAACAAGACTCCCGATAATAACGTCATATTCATCAAGGCGCGCAAGTCGGTATTTTTGCCCAACAACCAACCGAGTATAATGTGGGTTTTATCTTGCACACTTTCTTGCGCATCCAAGGCGTAACTTTCGACCACGCGTATTGGTTGAGAATAACGTTGCTCGTCAGGAATGTGTAAATTAAGCTCTTGTTTTTGAAAATATTGTAATGCCGCAGTTTCAAACAATGCGTGATGTTGCGCCACCGGATAATTGCCATAGGTCATGAAAACAGCATTGGACGGATGATAATGACTGGTGTGAAAATGCTTGAGTTGTTCGTAACTTAGCTTCGGAATGTCTTGAGGATCACCGCCGCTGTTGTAATGATAGGTGATCGTGGGGAATAGGTGCGCGCACACGATTTCATTGAGCTTGCGAATCGCTGAACTCATTGCTCCTTTCATTTCGTTGAAAACCACGCCTTTATAAATCAGTGGTGACTTCAGATCATCCAACTGACTGAATTCTAAACGATGTCCTTCTTGCGCGAAATCCAGCGGATCAAGTTTGGGAAAAAAGACCGCATCGAGATAAACTTGTAATAAATTATTGAAATCTTTGGCATTCTGGGTCGCAAACGGGTAAGCCGTCCAATCGCTACTGGTAAACGCATTCATGAAGGTGTTAAGCGAGCGACGCGCCATCATGAAGAACGGATCCCGCACCGGATAACGCTGACTGCCGCACAACGTGGTGTGTTCCAAAATATGGGCAACACCAGTGGAATCTTGGGGCACGGTGAGAAAACCAATTAAAAACGCGTTGTTGTCGTCATCCGCAGCGAGGTGAAAATGACGCGCCCCCGTTTCAAGATGAGCGTATTCAGTGACGGTGATTTTTAAATTTGGAATATCAATCTGTTGAATCGTGGTAAACGTCATGGCGGTCTTTTGGTAAAGTGGCTAGGCTGAAAAAAAGAGAGATTTGAGATAAACTTTGTCAGTATAGAACCGGTTTGAAATCTTTAATACCAAGTAAAACAGGTCTATAATCCAAAAAGTATTGACAAGCGAAGCGTACCACATTAAAATCCTCGCCACAACTGAAATGTGACGCAACTGAGGAAGTTAAGCGATGTTATTGGCACATAAAATTGAACTTCAACCCAATGAAGCACAAAAGGAATATCTGAATAAAGCCTGTGGCACGGTAAGACATTGTTACAATCAACTGCTTGAACGTTTTAGTAAGAAAGAAAATCCGTTCTCACTCAAAGCGGCGTATGATTTTTATAGAACTGGTTTGACATCTTTTGCGTTTTTTACCGTGTGTCAGCAACATAATTTGTCATTCTAACAATGGAATATAATCAGGATAATACGTGCCGCCTTGTCCAAACGACAATTCTTTGTTAATTAATGTCTTACTCACGCCAACGCCATAAGTAAAATTACTAGGTTCTGGGTCAATCGGACGATCTGTGATGATTTCTCCAAATTGATACGGTTGTCCATTTTGATGGGTCAAAGCATCTTGAGCTTGACGGTAATGACGAAACGTAAACGGAGTCTCTGCAAAAACATCCTTACCCAATTCATAACGTTGCGTGACCACGACTTGACGATAATGACGAGAATTTGCCAAACTGTCTTGCAGCAACGGATAAAGCAGTTCCGTGTGAATATGTCCTTGATTATTCAAATAATCGCCGCGAGCGGTGAATTCACGAATCAGTTTCAACCGTTGTTGTTGTTGAGTCAATAAATTCTCTGCATTACGGGTATCCAATTGCACCCAATCTGCGCTGTAACCCTTGGAAACTTGAATCATTGTGGCGAGAAAATTTTCCATCCGGGCGGGCATATCTCCATACAAACTCGCTCCAACCACATGATCTAGAAAGAATCGAAATTCACCTTGTTGATGCCCACGATTTTGCGGATCGCCACGTTGCGCCCCCGTTCCAATCTGATAGCCTAAATAATCCATTTCTCCCCAGCCGTGCTCTGACCATTGTCGCGGTAAAGCCCAAGTGCTATCAACGGTATTGCCGGTGCCCGAGGTAAATATCGGACGGGGTTGACTTTCTTGAAACACATTGCCACTGTGACAACCCACGCATGACACCAATTCATTCGGCGTTTGTGGGCGCAATATTCCTTGAGCATCTTCAATATACCCTGCTAAATACCAACCCACTCCATTATCGATCCAACCTTGAGTTCGATGAGCGTAAATCGGCGCGCCTTCGTCTTTTTCTCCCGGTGGAATCGCTTCAGGAGAAAATTCTTTATATTTATACATATAGCGAATTTCTTTCACCCGCCGCGCCCGCATTCCAGGAAATGGACTGACAGAGAGATCGTGACCATCCGCCGCAACATCGACATAATGTAGGGGATGAGCGAATTCTGTCCCTATCGGATATAAACCGCGTTGCACTGGAATATTCATCGCCGCTCCAAAATAATTTTTAAAATCATTGGATTGCAGTCGATCTTGAATCGCACGAGCGAGTAAATCCAAGTTGGCACGGTAAATGGCTAAGTCATAACGACCCTGAGTATCTTGCATAAATTGTTTCGGTAAACGCAGATAAATCCCAGAAACACTGCCAGAATTTGGCGTAAAAATCCCATAAGGCATAAAATTAATTGCCCGCCATCCCGTGATATAACCCCGCTCATCACTGAAAAAACCATTTTCTGCCCGGCGACTGCGTATAAAACCATCGTCATTGGCAGGCAAATCAGCCGGGTCTAAACCGGGAAATAAGCGAAATGGATGCTCAACTCCCGCATCCCAATTCAGCGATTGATACGGACGTTGTTGGTATGCCGCTGTCCAATTATCTTCTCGAACATAGGCTTGCATATCCCAATTTTGCGGATTGATGTTTAATTTTCTGACCGCATCCAGTAGTTTTTCAGGAAAAAGCGTATTTTCCCAAGGCGTGATGCTACCATTAGTAAAATGAGGATAACGAAGCGCGGCAAAGGCATATTCTTGTTGTAAATCACCGACTAACGGTTCATAACCTGCTTGAGGGGCATTGTTACCTAATTTGCGATTGAATAACCCGTTGGTATGACAGTATAAACACGCATTTTGAGTGCCTCCCGATGTTTCAATGTAGCATTGTGCGGGAATATGGGAATATGGGTTGCGCAAGGTAGAACGATCAATTTGTTCACCTATCAAGGGCTTGGAGGTTGCTATTGAAAATGAAAGTTGGGTATTGCTGCCGTCATGGCATCCGCTGAGTATCCATGTCAACAATATAAATTTACAAAGATTATTCAATAAAATCATGTTGATGTCTCGAAAAGTTTGGCAGTGATAACCGTAGGATAAAATTGAAAAGTGGTAGCTTTCCTGAGCAATATGTCATTCAAGATGACCTTGATTTAAAGCTGATGTAAAAATTTGTTTGGATTAGATTAAGAATTACGCAACACAAGAGCGGTAGTTTTGACCGGGCGCACACACGAATTTTAAAGTCGATAAGTTACAATTTATCTTTCATCCCAATTTATTATCACAACTTGTTGAAATACTTGAAATCGAAAAAATTAATAGGCAATCGCTCTACTCATTTTGCAATCTTCCTCAAAATATTGTATGCTAATAAAACAGTTACATCATTCTCACGCATCCATGACCGAATCCGACCTTTCGCAACACACCCCCATGATGCAACAATATTTGCGTATCAAGGCGCAACATCCTGATATGCTACTATTTTATCGCATGGGCGATTTTTATGAATTATTTTTTGAAGATGCAGAAAAAGCCGCGCGCCTGCTCGACATTGCCCTAACTGCACGCGGAAAAACCGCCGGACAACCCATTCCAATGGCAGGTGTTCCCTATCACGCGATTGAAACTTACCTCGCCAAATTGGTGCGATTGGGCGAATCTGCGGTCATTTGCGAACAAATCGGCGACCCCGCCACCAGCAAGGGCCCCGTCGAACGCGAAGTGGCACGCATCATCACGCCCGGCACCTTGACGGATGAAGCCCTGCTCGAAGAACGTCAAGATAATCTGTTAGTTGCAGTCTGCGCCAATGATAAACTCATCGGCATGGCAACGTTAGATTTAGCCAGTGGACGCTTTGCCGCGATTGAAGTGAACAATGAAACTTTATTTTACAGTGAGTTAGCACGCCTACGTCCCGCAGAATTACTGATCAGCGAAGATCACACATTCACCCTGCCAAAATTACCGTCAGCCATTCGCAAGCAACCCGCATGGTTTTTTGATTACCAAACTGCCTATCGGTTATTGACGCAACAATTTTCCACCAAAGATTTAGCTGGATTTGGCTGTGAACACTTGACAGTTGCCGTGCGTGCTGCGGGGTGTTTATTGCAATATGCTCAAAATACTCAGAAAACTGCCCTGCCACATATTCAAGGGATTTATTGGGAACGGCGCGAAGACAGCATTTTGATGGACGCAGCCACCCGACGCAATTTGGAGCTTGACAGCGGCTTGATGGGCAAACGCGAACATACGTTAATCAATGTGTTAGACCAATGCGCCACGCCGATGGGCAGTCGATTATTGCGGCGGTGGTTGCATCGACCCTTGCGTGATACTCAAGTATTGCGCGCCCGACATCACTGTATCAGTATGATTTTACAGCATTCTCTATTTGCCGAATTATATCAATCCTTACGTGGTATCTGTGATATTGAACGCATTTTGGCACGAGTGGCATTAAAAACTGCCCGTCCGCGCGATTTAATGCAATTGCGCCTCGCGTTGGGAATGTTGCCCGCGTTACATATTTTGTTAGAACCGTTGAAAAATGTCAATATTGCCCAGCTTGCCGAGAAAATCAGCACTTTTCCAGAATTACATGAGTTATTACAACGGGCTATCATTGAAACCCCACCTATTTTAATTCGCGATGGTGGTGTTCTCGCAACGGGATACGATGCTGAATTGGATGAATTGCGTAGCATCAGTGAACATTCTGATAACTTCTTGTTAGCTTTGGAAGAACGCGAACGGCAGCAAACCGGGTTAGCGAATTTAAAAGTGGGTTACAACCGGGTTCATGGCTATTATATTGAATTAAATCGAACTTTAGCGGACAAAGTGCCCCCACATTATCACCGGCGGCAAACGTTAAAAGGAGTCGAGCGTTACATCACGGAAGAGTTGAAAAGTTTTGAAGACAAGGTGCTCAGTAGCCGAGAACGTGCGTTGACGCGGGAGAAATATTTGTATGATCAGCTATTGGGCAAAATTATTGAGTTTCTCGCCCAGTTACAACAAAGTAGCGCGGCAATTGCGGAATTGGATGTGCTGAATACATTTGCTGAACGAGCGGATACACTGAAATACTATCCTCCTGAATTTTCAATCAATAAAGGAATAGAAATCATCGAAGGACGACATCCGGTGGTCGAAGCGGTGCAAGAGGTGCCCTTCATTCCCAATGATATAAAATTGGACAGCCAACGACAGATGTTATTGATTACTGGTCCAAATATGGGCGGAAAGAGCACTTTTATTCGTCAGACCGCGTTAATCACTTTATTGGCGCATATTGGTAGTTTTGTACCGGCGCAGAAGGTCGTATTAGGGCCCATTGATGCAATTTTTACCCGAATCGGTGCCAGTGATGATTTAGCCGGCGGACGATCAACTTTCATGGTAGAAATGACTGAAACTGCGAATATTTTGCATAACGCGACTCGCAATAGTTTGGTTCTTATGGACGAAGTGGGGCGCGGCACCAGCACTTTTGATGGTTTAGCCTTGGCATGGGCAGTGGCAGAGCATTTGGCGCGGCATATTGGTTGTTACACGTTATTTGCGACGCATTATTTTGAATTAACTCAGTTGCCCACGTTATGTAAAACGATTGCAAACATTCACTTAGATGCAGTTGAACAGGGCGACAAGTTAATTTTTCTACATCAGGTCAAGCCGGGGGCGGCGAATCAAAGTTATGGGTTACAAGTGGCTTTACTCGCAGGAGTGCCGCGTAATGTGGTGAAACAAGCCCAACTTCGGTTGAAACAGTTAGAAGCGCAAAAAATTCATACTTCGCCGCAACAAACGCAATTGACGCTAGAAACTCAAGTTGAGCCTGTAAAACCTGTGATAAAACAATCGCCTGTGGTTGAGAAATTACGCAAAATTTCGCCAGAAGACCTCACCCCACGTCAAGCGTTAGAGTTGATTTATCAATTGCATCAATTGTTGGATTAAACATTTAATTCGGAAGGCGATGTGGAAGCGTTGGATATTTGCGAAAAATTGATACTTGCAAAAAAATATTTATGCGTTAATATTATCGTTTGTTATCGCAAGTGCTGGTAAAAAAAATCAATTGCTTGATGCGACATTTTTGAGAAATCATGAATTTAACTGATTGATACTGATGAGAAATATTCACATCCTTCGTGCAACCTGCGCGCTTGACCATAACCTCATCACAACATTGATGACAAATTCAGATATAATTCATTCAAATTAAACCAGAGGAAATATAATTATGATACCTTTAAATGGATTTATGGTGTTTGCATTGGTATTGTCATTGTTAGCGATTATCATCATCTTTTTAGGGGTGAAATCGGTGCCGCAAGGAACGCAATACACGGTGGAGCGTTTTGGTAAATATATCCGTACCTTAGAACCTGGGCTGAATCTGATTATTCCCTTCATTGATCGAGTGAGTCGCAAACTCAGCATGATGGAAGAGGTCATGGATGTCGCACCGCAAGAGGTGATTACCAAGGACAATGCGATGGTGCGAGTCGATGGGGTGGTGTTTTATCAAATTATCGACGCGGCAAAAGCGGCTTATGAAGTCAAAGAGTTACGCAAGGCGATTTTAAATCTCACCATGACGAATATTCGTAATGTGATGGGTTCGATGGATTTGGATGAATTGCTGTCAAAACGTGACGATATTAATCACCAATTGCTGCGCGTGGTCGATGAAGCAACAAATCCTTGGGGAATCAAGGTGTTGCGGGTAGAAATCAAGGATATTGAACCCCCGAAAGATTTGATTGAATCGATGGGTCGCCAGATGAAGGCGGAACGAGATCGGCGGGCGATTATTTTAGAATCTGAAGGGCAAAAACGGGCGGTGGTTTTGGAAGCAGAAGGGCGTAAAGAAGCTGCATTTTTGGACGCAGAAGCTCGGGAACGTCTCGCTGAAGCTGAAGCCAATGCCACAATTATGGTTTCTAAAGCGATTTCTGAAGGCAGTGTGCAGGCGATCAATTATTTTGTGGCACAACGCTATGTTGATGTTTTGGGTAAGATTGCCAGCGCACCCAATGAGAAAGTCATCATGATTCCGTTAGAAGCTGCAAGTGTTATCGGCGCGTTGGGAGGCATCACTCAAATTGCCAAAGACACTTTTGAGAAGAAGTCATCCTAAATGAGGGGGCGCAATGAATCCGGATTATTGGCAATGGTGGATTTTATCTGGAGTATTACTGGTGGTTGAATTGGTGTTGCCGAGCACCTTTTTTCTATGGATGGGCATGTCCGCAGCAAGCGTCGGTGTATTGATCTTTTTCATGCCCGCGATTCGTTTTGAAGTACAGTTGTTAATTTTTTCAATCGTTTCATTAATTAGCGTCATCATCAGCCGTTATGTTTTCAGTCAAGCTCAATTGCGCGATGAGCGTAGTTCTACATTAAATCGCCGTGGCACAGAATACATCGGACGCATTTTTACCCTAGAGCAACCAATTATCAATGGGATAGGTAAACTCAACATTGGTGACGGGAGTTGGCTCATTGAGGGGGAAGATTGCCCCATTGGAACACGGGTGAAAGTGTTAGGCTTGAACGGTATTCGCCTACAAACTGAGATAGTGACGCAACCGATAGATGATAATTTACTCAAGGAAAAAGGTTAAATCGCGTTATGACCACATTACAACAGCCAAAAAAGTCAGTTCTTATTTCCATTATGCCTGATGAAGCTTGGGAAATGCAACAAGCGGATGCGACCATGCTTTTTATTGACATTCGCCCATCAGGAGAATATTTCTTTGTCGGACATCCCAAAGGGACAACGCATCTGGCATGGGTGGATGAACCGGACTTGGTGGTGAATCCCAATTTTATCGAGGATGTGCGTCGAGTGGCACAAAATAAGTTGGAAACGCTGGAAGATAAAGATACTCTGTCGGCTGAAAATATTCGTATCATGTTGATTTGTCGAAGTGGTAATCGGACTTTGGATGCGGGAAAATTGTTATGTGATTCAGGATTTACCAAAGTTTACAACGTACTCGAAGGTTTTGAGGGACCACTTGATGAAGAAGGCCACCGGGGGACATTGGGCGGCTGGCGGTATTACAAATTACCTTGGGAACAATGTTAGTCTATTCGTCTAATTACGTTTTACTGGTCAATATGTGGCTTTTTAGCGAGTAAAATCATACAATCGTTCGGAATTTTTAAAATTTTATTTATATTTCAATGATTTACTGACAAGCTGGTTGATTTTGCAGATGATCATAAAAAACACTGTCCGAACGATTAATGACGCAGAAATTTGTTTTAATGACTGACTTTAAATTTTTCCAACCATCCGTTTTTCTGCAACTCGCTCCAAAAATAATAGGAGTTACGCAGTTCAAATTTAATTTCCAAAACGCTTTTAAAATTTCAACTATTTGAATAAATGATAAAATTAAGTTTAAGCTGTGTCACTGTTACATTTCTGCTGAACACGGTAGAACATTGCTGTACTTCCGTCCCAACAAATGCAGATGAGTTTTTAGTCTCATCAGGTCGTAACCGACAAAGCTCATAGAAACCATCCTATGAGCGCACCAATCCCAATGTCTTGGTTTTCGAGCTTTGTGATTGGTATTTTTGAACTTACAACCATTTCAAGCAAACTTGGTTTTCGTTTACTTGAGAAACAAGTGTATCATCTGCTGTTAGTTTCGTAAAGTGGCACAGCGAAAACATACTACATCATCTTACTAATCACTGTTATGAACCTCTATCAATGATGGTAAACGACTGATTTCAGTCACA
>DYNO01000099.1 GCA_020721025.1 Thiomargarita sp.
TGACGACGTGAATAACGTTTGGTTTTTTTACAAACGCTTAACGACATTTTTAAACGATTGTCCCTGCGAAAACAGGAATAACTTAATCCTCTCTGTTTAAAGATGTCAAATCGGTTCTATAAACGCGGTACCACGCACCAAGAATATTGAAAACTTCAAAAGAAAGGTGTATGACGCTTTGCTGATACACTCTACACTCACTATTGAACTACAACGGTTTTAATTTCATTTTTGCGTCAGCGAGAACCAAAATAATACAAAATAAACGCCAATAAGATTTGCTCTATCCAATGAGGTAATCCTACATTTGCATCGCCCGTGCTGCCCAACGTGAGCAACACCATGATAAAACAAGCAAATAATACGAGCAGACCTTGCAAATGGATAAGGAATGGAAAACGTGGTGGACGTGATGGTTTATTGTTGTCACGACGCAACCAACGGATTAACACCCCTGATAAATACGAAGACATTAAAATGATCGTTCCGAACACATTTGACGAAAATAACTGTCCGCTAATCAACAAGATAGCGATTGTTACGATAAAAGCAACCATGATGATCACACGAACCGAGCCTCGTGGCAACCATAACGGATTGCTCTCCTGTTCCGCCAACGCTCGAATTTCTGGCGAATTGAGTAACGCGGGTGGCAGGGCGACTGAACGTCTGGACGCAAAATAATGAGTTAAAACAATAGATAACGTTTCAGATAACAATAAACCCACGCCGTCACCGGTCAAAATTTGATAAATCACAATACCCACAATTGTCAACGCCAAAATGGCTCGAATACTGCCCGGCGGCATCCACAATGGATGAATGGGTTTAACCACAGTTTCAGAATTCACAAAACCTTCACAGGTTCTTACACATTGATTAATAAAGTTTTATGAGCCAATTCTCGGCAGATGAAAGGTATCCAAGAAAATATTGAAGGTCAGCACCATCATCAATAAATCATCGTCAAAGGTCTGGCTTAACGTAAATCCCGGCGTACCATAGATTTTTTTCAGCCGCTCGACCGTCTCCGGATTAAAATAACCATCTCGTTGAATCCGTTCCCGCGACAACAAGTCATTGATCCAAGGCACATTTTGCTGCAATAAATACGGACTGCCCGGCGCGACAAAACTGAATTTCTCCCGCTTGATTACCGCTTCAGGGAGGTAGCGAACAGACAATTGTTTCAAAATATATTTCTCTATCATCCCGTTTAATAACAAATTTGGCGGCAATTTTTGCGCGGTAGCAATCACATTGACATCTAAGAACGGATAACGGGCTTCTACCGAATTTGCATACGCCACTCTATCGCCATGATCGGCTAATAAATGGTCAGATAACCGAAATTTAAAATCGAGGTAAGACCGCTTGTGTAGCGCATGTCGCCCCTGTAACTTGCTTTTATCGACCAAGGGACGCTGGATGCAATCGAACTGGTCAAATTGATCAACTAAGGCTTGCGAATACAGCGCGGTCTTCGTATCCTTGAAACTGTGATAATTCTTCTCATAGAAAAATTGCCCGTCACTCCAAAGTTTTTCTTGCAACTCCTGCGCTAAAAGTTCATCTAAATCCGTGCTTTCCTCTTCTCCTTGCCGCTGTTGATCAAAACGATAACCCACATAACCGGCAAATAATTCGTCCGCGCCCTCTCCGGTCAAAACCACGCGAATATCGTGTTGATGCACCAGTTGTGATAACGCCAAAGAACAGGTGTTATACGATTCTTTCAGAGGAGATTCAGCATGATAGATGATCGCTGGCAATCGTTCGCTGATCGCCCGCCAATCAAAAACCGTTTCATGATGCTGTGATTTAACCTGCTCCACCATCATGCGTTGATAGCGCCGTTCGTCAATTTCCTGTTGTGCAAATCCAATAGAAAATGAATGACGATGCTCACCGGGCGATAACGCATGGATTAAACTCGCAATTAACGACGAATCCAAACCACCGCTGAGATAAAATCCCACCGGAACATCGGCATTGAGGCGATAATTCACCGCTTTGCGTAACTGTTCATCCAGCATTTCCAACGCATCGGTTTCGCTCAGTTGATAATTAATGTGGTCACTGGTTGGATAAGATAAATCCCAATATTCTCGAACACTTAGCTTGCCATTTTCAACCAACAAATAATGTCCGGGCTTGAGCGCGTGAATATTTTTGAACATCGTGCGTGGGCTAATCAATCCGGGAAAAGTCAACATCTGATCCAATCCGGTCAAATCCACTTCACGTTGCACCGCGGGATGCTGCAATATCGCCTTGATTTCCGAAGCAAAAATGAGCGTGTTATCCACCACAGTATAAAATAATGGTGCAATTCCAACGTGATCCCGCCCCAACAGTAACCGCTCCCGTTTTTGGTCAAAAATAGCAAACGCAAACTGTCCGTTCAACTCTTTCAACAAATTTTCGCCGACTTCTTCATAGAGATGCACCAAAACCTCAATGTCGCAGTCCGTTTTAAACAAATGCCCATCCAATTGCAAATTACGGCGTAACTCTTTGTAATTATAGATTTCGCCATTGCAAATTAACATCACGGTGCTGTCTTCATTGCTGATCGGTTGATGTCCGCCTCCCAAATCAATAATCGACAAGCGACGAAATCCGAAGCCCAGTCCCTTATCTATATGATATCCTTCATCATCTGGACCACGATACACGATGGTATCTGCCATTTTTTTCAAAATTGCTTGCGATGGCGTGATTTCGCGTTGTAAGTGATAAATACCAACAATACCGCACATAGTTATTCCTCATTCAGATGACAAAATTGTTGGGTTGTCTGCCATAATTCCGCCGTAACATTGGCAAGACTGTGATCACTGTCAAAAGTTTGTACAGTCACCCAAGGACGCGTTGTTGCAAATTGCTGAGAAATCTCAACCGGAACAACTTGATCATTCACTCCATGTAAAATCAGCGTAGGTAATTGGCGTTGTAAATTGTGATCTTTATAAGCACTGATATCTCGAATAAATTCATAGCTTAACGGAACTTCTTTTTCATAAGCATAGTGCATTATAGGCAATTCACCATCAACTTGCCATTTTTGTAAATTTTCATCCCCAATCACGCGGCGACTGTTGGACATAAAATCTAATGCCGGTGCCAGCAGAATCAGTTGTTTTACTTGTAAATTTTGCTGTGCTAACCACAAAGCAATCAAGCCACCGAGACTGGAGCCGATAAGGGTAATTTCTTGTTGCGGGGAAAAAAGAGTAGCGACTTGATGAATTTGTCGTGTCAAAGTCAGGTGATAGAAATCGTCTTGATTCAGATCAGGAACATGAAGCGCAATCGCAAGGTTAGCGAAGCATTGTTGGAAAAAACAGGCTTTACTGGATGCCGGACTCGATGCCCAGCCGTGGAGATAAAAAAACTCATTCATGTATCAAACCTTATAGGGTGAATTTGCTATCAATAAAAGTCTCAGATTCGTGGCGGTTTTGAGGACGGGCGCACCGTTGCAAATAGACCTCTGCAACCTTGTCATCTGGATTGATTTGTAAGGTAGTTTTAAAATAATGATACGCCTCGTCACACTTATCTTCATGATATAATTGAACTCCCAGTTCAAAATCTGATGAAGTCTGTTGTTTCAAGGCGATCAAATTTTCGGTATCCGCATCAAAAACTTCGTAGATTGTAACAATTTTAGATTTACCTTTCACCTTAACTCGATCCAATTTGCGAATTTGGTACTTGCTAGGGTCTTGTAACTTATTGTAAGTATTCTCAGTAATCAATAATTTCGTATAATATTTCTTGGTTAATTCCTCCGTGCGCGCCGCGAGATTGACCGCATCAGAAATTACCGTGCCATCCATACGATGTTGTCCTCCTACCGTACCTAGAATGAGGGGACCGGTGTTTAAACCGATACCGATGTTAATCATCGGATATTCGGAACGTGCAAGCAACTCATTGTATTTACGCAAATTTTTTAACATAGACACCGCACTTGAAACGGCATCATCGGCATGGGTCGGAAATAAAGCCATGATAGCATCACCGATATATTTGTCGATAAAACCGTGATATTCGCTGATAATAGGTTCCATCTGCCCAAGATAAGAATTAAGAAAATCAAAAACTTCCTGCGGTGACAATGATTCGGCAAGCGGGGTAAAATCTCGAATATCGGAAAACATAATGGTCATTTCCCGTTCTACCTGATCGCCCAAATGCACATCAACCACGTTATTTTTACCTAAACAGTGCAAAAATTCTTGAGGAACAAAGCGTTCATACGCCACATTTAATTCTTTAGAATATTGCGCAATTTTCAGTAACACCTTGGTTCGCACCAACAATTCGGCTTTTTCCACCGGTACAACAATCACGTCCATTGCTAAACTTTGCAATTCCCCCTCTGTCCATCGGAGCAAACCCTGCCGGGTGGTCGCGAGCAAAAACGGTACAACTCGTGGTCGCACCGCGTACTGATGTTGTTCGATTTCATTTTGTAGCACTTGCATCGACGCACTATCAATCACTGCAACATCAAAGGATTGCGTAGGAAAACTGCCCGGTTCGCTACGAATCACTTGATAATGGGTCGAAAGGTATTTTGCCAATAATTCCGCATTCCATTTATCTATCATGATGATAGCAACGCGCTCGTGCAAAACTGAAGAGCTGAAAGAAGTCAGTAAATTATTGGAAATATTGTTCATGGAAATAGCAATTTTAACCTAACTTTTAAATGTGTGTATGGGGGTATCTTCAGCTAATTTTTAAGAATACTGCATTTATATAATAAAATCAATCGGTTGAAATATTTTGCTAACTTTATAACTCATTGAAATTTGAAATAAATTTTAAAACTATCCAAACGATTGCGTGCAGATGAGCCGTGCTAAAATAATTGTCAAATTTCGTGATTTTATGGCAATGGTATGACTTAAATCATTGCTCATCGTTTTTTAAAATGGTAAATTGAGTTAATTCAATATTATCATCAAAAAATGCTGTTTTACGGCACACCGAATATTTGTTGAACTGACAATTTCACGGGAAATTTTCCCACCAAAAAACCGATATTAACGCCTGCTCCCAATGATCGACGTAACAGATTCTCAAGTATATCAAAATCCTCTCACTCCTCCGCAACTACGACAGGCGAGACAACAGCAAACGTGGACGAACCTGCACGGCAGTAGCATCGCGTTGGTATTGAGCCGAATTGCACAACATCATGTTTGTATTGTGATTACGCCTGATAGTTTGACGGCACAACGCTTGTTAGAAGAAGTCAAATTTTATACCAACTCGACTCACACTAATATTTCAGAAATTCCCCTGTTTACTTTTCCAGATTGGGAAACCCTGCCATACGATATATTTTCGCCCCATCAGGATATTATTTCCGAGCGGCTGACCACGTTGTATCATCTGCCTGATTTAACACAAGGTATTCTGATTTTACCGATTACCACATTAATGTATCGTTTGCCCCCCGTGAGTTACGTCAAAAGTAACAGTTTATTGCTCAAGCGGGGACAGCGGTTAGACGTGCATAAATTGCGAGAACAATTAGAAAGTTACAGCTACCAAGCCGTCACCAAGGTCGAAGAACACGGACAATATGCCATCCGCGGCAGCTTGCTGGATTTATTTCCGATGGGCAGTGAATTTCCTTATCGCATTGATTTATTTGATGAAGAAGTTGAAAGCATTCGGATTTTTTCGGCGGAAACGCAACTGTCGCAACGCAAAATTGACGCAGTACGCATCCTGCCAGCGCGGGAATTTCCGCTCACTGCTGAATCGATTGAATTATTTCGCACCCAATGGTTTCAATATTTTACAACCGAACCGAAGCGCAGTCCGATATTTCGTGATGTTTGTCATGGATTTGCCCCCGCGGGCATTGAATATTATTTACCCTTATTTTTTTCTAAGACTCAGATTTTATTTGATTACTTGCCATCGAACAGTGTCATTTGTACTTTTCCTACTGTATTATCCCAAGCAGAACAATTTTGGCAAGAATCAAACCAACGTTACGAATTATTGCGTCATGACATTGAGCGTCCTATTTTACCACCATCGCAATTATTTTTACAAGCAAATCAAGTATTTGAATCAATAGGAAATTATTCGCACCTGCGTTTTAATGTCGCCTCATCTCATCCGACTGCGACTTTTGCAACCCAAATTCCGCCTCAATTACCCATTGAAGCCCGTCTCACTCATCCCATTGCAGCACTGCAAGAATTTCTACAACATTTTACCGGACGGGTGTTAATGACGGCGGAAACCTTGGGTCGGCGAGAAACTTTGATTGAACTGCTTAAAAATCACAATTTATATCCACAACTGATTGATAATTGGCGGAATTTCGTTGACAGTGATATCAAATTTGCCCTGACCATCGCGACGATAGAACAAGGCTTGTTGATTGATCAAACTGCACAATCAATTGCTGTAATTACCGAAACGCAACTGTTTGGTGAACGGGTGGTGCAACGCCGGCTCCGCCAAAAAACCACACAACGCGATACTGAAGTAATTATCAGAAATTTAACAGAATTAACCTTGGGCGCGCCGGTGGTGCATGAAGAACATGGGGTGGGACGTTATCAAGGGTTGGTGACACTCGACATGGACAGTGGACCGGCGGAATTTTTACTTTTGGAATACGCCGGCGAAGATAAACTCTACGTTCCCGTCACTTCATTGGATTTAATCAGTCGTTTTACCAGCAGTGACCCAGAACATGCCCCATTACACCGTTTAGGTTCGCAACAATGGGACAAAGCAAGGCGTAAAGCATTACAACAAGTTTCTGATGTTGCAGCCGAATTACTTGACATTCATGCCCGACGTGCTGCTCGCCCCGGACGCGCTTGTAAAATAAATTTAGAAGATTATCAAGCCTTTGCCGCCTCTTTTCCATTTGAGGAGACTCCAGACCAACAAGAGGCAATCAATGCCGTTTTAGCCGATTTAACCGCGCCGCGGGCGATGGATCGCTTGATCTGTGGCGATGTGGGTTTTGGCAAAACGGAGGTCGCGATGCGGGCAACTTTTGTCGCGGTGCAAGATGGGTTACAAGTTGCGGTGCTCGTTCCCACGACGTTACTGGCACAACAACATTTTCAGAATTTTCAAGATCGTTTCACCAGTTGGGCAGTTCGGGTGGAACAATTGTCGCGATTTCGGACGGCAAAACAGCAAAAGGACGCGTTGCAAGAAATTGAAGAGGGAAAAATTGAAATTATCATCGGTACGCACAAATTATTGCAAGAAGGCATCAAATTTAAAAATTTAGGCTTGGTTATCATTGATGAGGAACATAGATTTGGTGTCAAGCAGAAAGAAAAGTTTAAAGAATTGCGTGCCGAAGTGGATATTTTAACCCTGACCGCGACTCCGATTCCCCGCTCGTTGAATATGGCTTTGTCAAACCTGCGTGATTTATCGGTGATTGCCACGCCTCCTTCACGACGTTTGGCAATTAAAACCTTTGTCAATGAATGGCATGATGGGCAAATTGTCGAGGCAATGACTCGTGAATTGAAGCGGGGCGGTCAAGTGTATTTTTTGCACAATGACATTGATACGATAGTCACGATGGCAAAACGGCTGCAAAATCTCATTCCAGAAGCGCAAGTCCTTTATGCACATGGAAAAATGCGCGAGCGAGAATTAGAAAAAGTGATGCAAGATTTTTATCACCGCCGTTTTAACGTGTTGGTGTGTACCACGATTATTGAAACTGGTATCGACATTCCCACTGCGAATACCATCATTATTCACCGCGCCGATAAATTTGGTTTAGCGCAACTTTATCAACTGCGTGGGCGAGTGGGGCGTTCTCATCACCGTGCTTATGCGTATCTCATTGTTCCTCCGAAGAATATGATGACCAGTGATGCAATAAAACGTTTGAACGTCATTCACTCTTTGGAAGAATTGGGCGTGGGATTTACTTTGGCAACGCATGATCTTGAAATTCGTGGCGCGGGGGAATTGTTGGGTAGCGAACAAAGCGGGCATATTGAAGAAGTTGGCTATGGCTTGTATTTAGAATTGTTAGAACGGGCAGTCAATGCGATTAAGGAAGGTAAACAGCCTGAATTGGAAAAATCTTTGGCTCAGGGGACGGAAGTCGATTTACATACAACAGCTTTAATTCCAAATACTTATATCGCCGATGTTCACACGCGCTTGATTTTATATAAGCAGATTGCAAATGCAAAAACGCTTGATAAATTAGAAGAAATTCAGACAGAAATGATTGATCGATTCGGTTTATTGCCGGAAGCCGTGAAATCGCTCTTTAAAGTCACTGAACTGAAATTGCAAGCGGCAATTTTGGGGGTGCGTAAAATTGATTTTGGTTCGCAGGGCGGTTACCTGTTGTTTAATGAAACTCCGAATGTGAATCCGGCTAAGTTAGTGAAATTAATGCAAACTGCGCCAAAAACTTATCGGTTTGATGGGCAACGGTTGCGGTTATTCATTGCGATACCCGATTTTGTGGAACGTTGGCAATGGTTGCGTAATTTATTGACGGATTTACAAATTTCATCAAAGTAGTGTAAAAATTACTGAATTCACCGCATTTTCAGAGCTTGCAATCGTGGTTTAGTACGGATTCAGACAGTTTTTTATCATCATTTGTGAAATCAACCGATTGAAATCTCAATGAAATTTTAAAACTGTCCGAACGGTTGCAATTACCTATTAAAATCAAAATGTTGGCGTATTTTGGCGATTAGTAAATATAGGGAATAAAACGATGCGTCTGGGTTTGGTAATGTGCATACTCAGGGAATTTTTGCCGAAGTAACTGCTCTTCATAACGGGTTTTGACATCCAAAACAACGCATAACATGCTCCAGATTACTGCTTTTTCCCAACGCAATGGTTGCAGCATCAATCCTAAACAGATGAATAATAAAGACAAATACATTGGATGTCGAATCACTCGATAGGGCAATCGCTGTACGAATCGTGCGGACGTTTTGACATCGGGAATCACGTTGAAATTGCCGATACCCATCGTTAAAACTGCCCATCCTCCCAATCCCCCGCCCAGTGCATAGCAAACGAGACTTTCGTTAATTATCAACGGTTGGCTGAAGATGAGCAGGATTCCGACCAAACCGAATTGTAATCCCACCAATAACCAAGATTTCCAGCGGTATTGTATCACGTTTATTTTCCTAAATTATTTGCTTTTCATTGAGATTCTGGCGACTGAAATCCACCGTCAAAAGTGTATCGTAACTGATAAGTTGGGTTTGAACAAGTGAGATTTCGCCAAAGTAAACGCATGAATTTTAAAATCAATGGGTTATAGTTGATATTTGTTTGCAGCGATTATCTTAACTTGTTATTTTAACGATGATTATTGTGAACAGTGCATCATTGTTCTTCAAATAGTTGCAGCAGTGGAATTGGCGGAAAATGATAAATTGCGGGAAGATATGCCAGTCATAGGATATAATAATGCTCGTATCATTTTTTTTTGGTTGAACTTTACACTCAGGATGAAGCGATGGAAAAATATGACGTGATTGTGATTGGCAGTGGACCCGGTGGCGAGGGCGCGGCAATTAAGTGTGCAAAATCAGGCAAAACGGTCGCGATGATTGAGCGTTATCATCGGGTCGGTGGGGGATGTAGTCATTGGGGCACGATTCCCAGTAAATCATTACGTCATGCAGTGCAACGCCTCGTTGAATTCAAGAGCAATCCGTTGTTTGAACAAGTAACTCAAGGTTTAACAGTACGTTATCCGCAATTACTGAAAACGGCTGAGGGAGTCATTGCTCGACAAGTTCGGATGCGTCACGATTTTTACTATCGCAATAATGTGCATGTGATTCAAGGACAAGCGCAATTTTTAGATGAACATACTGTTGAAGTGATCACGGAAACTGGCGCAGTAGGTGAACGTTATCAAGCAGATGCGTTTGTGATTGCAACCGGTTCTCGCCCATTTCGTCCCGATGATATTGATTTTACTCATCCTCGCGTGCTTGACAGCGATACGATTTTACAATTACCAAACACGCCCACCTCAATTACTGTATATGGTGCTGGGGTAATTGGCTGTGAATATGCGTCGATTTTTCGTGGTTTGGGCGTAAAAGTCAATTTAATCAATACTCGCGACAAATTGCTGTCCTTTTTGGATGACGAAATTATTGACGCGCTGGGCTATCATCTGCGCGAACAAGGGGTCATTATTCGTCACAATGAATTGTACGACCGGGTGGAAACGTTGGAAGATGGCGTGGTTTTGCATCTCAAATCAGGCAAGCAATTGAAAACAGACATATTATTATGGGCGAATGGACGCACCGGTAACTCGCAAAATATGGGGTTAGAACAAGTTGGAATTAATTACGATGCTCGTGGTAATGTCAAGGTCAACGATAACTATCAAACCAATATCCATCATATTTATGCGGTTGGTGACGTGGTTGGCTATCCCAGTTTAGCCAGTGCGGCTTACGATCAAGGGCGATTTGCGGCGACGCATTTTGTGGACGGACAGTGTGAAACCCGTTTAATTGAAAATATTCCCACCGGGATTTATACCAGTCCAGAAATCAGTTCGGTCGGCAAAACAGAACGAGAATTGACGCAAGCCAAGATTCCTTATGAGGTAGGTCATTCTTTTTTCAAAAGTTTAGCACGGGCGCAAATTACTGGGCAAACAGTGGGTATGTTAAAAATTCTGTTTCATCGTGAGACTTTAGAAATTTTAGGAATTCATTGTTTTGGAAGCGAAGCGGCTGAAATTATTCACATTGGTCAAGCCATCATGCGCCAAAAGGGTTCAGCCAATAGCTTGTCATATTTTATGAATACCACGTTTAATTATCCGACAATGGCGGAAGCCTACCGGGTGGCGGCATTGAACGGTTATAATCGTTTGTTTTAACAGATTTTAGCAGTCAGTGGCGAGTCAAATCAACAATGTGCCGCCAGAAAGATAGGATTTTTGGGCGGAATTTTTTGATGAAATGCGTCACTGACGCGATTCGGTTATTTTGAATTGATTCAAGGAGTTATTTCTAATTCTGATTTGAGATACAGATTGTCATCATCTCATTGAAATTAAACAATTTTCCGTTTCATTTTAGTCGCAGCACATCCATCGGGATAATAATCAGTCACCCGTCGATAGGGCAAATAGCCAAGTTTTTCATAACGATAACGCAGTGCCCGATTGTCCTCCCGAATTTCCAACAATACCGTATCTGCCCCAAGAGCTTTACAGGTTTGCTCCACACTTTTGAACAGCAAATTCGCCACGCCCTTGCCTTGAAAATCAGGATGAACCGCGAGAGAATAAAATCGACCCGCGCTCAAATTGCGTCGAAACATGATTTGAGCATATCCGGTCAACCTATCTTCTTGTTTACTCAATAAAATTATTCCATTGCCTTTTCCGATCAGATGTTGAATCGCAGACTGGGTAAGCAGTGAACTGTAAAATTGAGGATCGAAACAGGTTTGTTCTAAGTGCAGAAGTTCATTGATATCTTTGGGTTCAACCATACAAATTCGCCGATCAATTCCCGCCTCCCAAAGTCTTTCATTGGTCACTGCTTGGGTTGTTTCATGAATTAGCACAATTTTCGACATGGTGTAATTTCATTATCGTGGTAAGTAAAAATTAGCATTACAAATGAGTGCTTCAAGCTAATTGGTTTAAACCTGCTAAGTTTTTGAAACTCAACAGGTCAAAGCCATTGATTTAAGGAAAATCGGTAAAACGGATGTTATTCAAGAACTCAAAATGTCGTGGTGAGAAATAATTTCAAATAAAACAAACATTTCCTCGTTCCAATGCTCCGCGTTGGAATGCAGCCCAGACGCTCCGCGTCACCGGTTCAAATTTGATGAGTTCAACAATTTGTATTCATCTCTTCATTTCAACGGAGCGACAATTTTTCATC
>DYNO01000100.1:0-3547 GCA_020721025.1 Thiomargarita sp.
CCAAATTAAGAAACTGCGTTGTGGTCATTGCCGATAGATTTTTTCCCAGCAGTAAGACTTGTTCCAACTGCGGAGCAAAGAAAGAAAACTTGACACTCGCAGACAGAATTTTCAGTTGTGACTGTGGTTTAGTCATTGACCGAGATTTAAATGCTGCAATCAATCTGAATAACTATGGTTGTTAGATAGTTGGAGTCGCGACCAGAATCAGCGAGACTTTAAACGCACGTAAGAATCACTTCAGACTTGAGTTATCAAGCAGTGATGTTGACGACGTGAATAACGTTTGATTTTTTACAAACGCTTAACGACATTTTTAACCGCTGTTCATATGAAAATAGAAACAGCTTAATCTACATGGCTTAAAGATGTCAAATCGGTTCTATAAGAAAGTTTTAGCTGAAGTAGTAGATTTGACCATCAGTATGTTGGAAACAGATTACAGTAATATGAAAAAGGCGGATATATCTGATGCAAAAATTGCAGTGGCGTTAAAAGAGAATTTATTAAAACTGCGCTACGACAACGGCACCGGTTATTTATTTACGTTGGGCATGGACGGTACGCTCATCACTCATCCAGACCCTTACTATCACTCCAAAAATTGGCTTAATTTTCAAGATGCCCGCGGTAACTATTTATTTCAAGAGATGATTAAAACGGTCAATGCCAAAGGTCAAGGGTTCGTCAATTATTACTGGCATAAACTGGGTTACAAAGAACCGCAAGCCAAAATTTCTTATGTCAAATTGTTTAAACCGTACAATTTGGATATTGGGCACTGGAGTTTATGTTGATGATACGACGGAAGAATTAAAGCAAAAGGTTGCGCGCCTGATTACCGCAACTCACTACGATATCGGCAATACCAAGAGCAACTATTTTTTTATCTTAGATTCACAAGGTAAAATGGTGAAACATGGGGAAGATCAAGAATTAGACAACGTGGATTTCTTTCAGATCGCCGACAAAAGTGGTAAATTCTTCGCGCGGGAAATTATTGATATAGTGAGCAAAAATAAGGAAGGATTTGTCGAATATGTGTGGAAAAAGCCTAATAGCGAGGAATACGGCAAAAAACTCTCTTATGTCAAATTATTTGAGCCGTTTAACTGGATTATCGCCACTGGAATCTACATGGATGAAGTGGGGATCGAGGAAAAACGCCAAGAATTAATTAAACAGGCAATGGTTGAAATCAGTTCTATCGCGTTGATTGGCTCTGGATTTTTGCTCATTGGCTGGTTGCTCAGTAGATATTTGGTGCGCTTTATCACCCTACCTTTATGGCAAGCCCAACAAGTCGCAGAAGCAATGGCAAGTGGCGACTTTAATCAAAATGTTGAATATGAATCAAAAGATGAGGTGGGTCAACTGATCAGGGCACTCAATGTCACTGCTGAACAGTTACAAGGATTTTTTGCCACGTTGGAAGCGCAAAATATGGAATTACAACGCCTGAGCAAGCTCAAGGATGAATTTCTGGCAAATACTTCTCACGAATTACGCACCCCGCTCAATGGTATTATTGGGATTGCAGAATCCTTGATTGACGGCGCGACAGGGATGTTGCCGGAAAATACCCGTCATAATTTGTCGCTGGTGGTTGCCAGTGGACGACGTTTATCGAGTTTGGTGAATGATATTTTAGATTTTTCTAAGTTAAAACATAACAATATTGAACTGAGTTCGCGCCCGGTGGGAATGCGTGAAATCGCTGACGTGATACTGATGTTAAATCAACCATTGGTGATGCAGAAAAGTTTACAACTGATTAACAGCATTTCCCCCGATACACCTCTCATTTTTGCCGATGAAAACCGGGTACAACAAATTTTGCACAACTTGGTCGGTAACGCGCTGAAATTTACCAATCAAGGTTCGATAGAGATCAAGGCAAATGTTCAAGGACATTGGTTGCAAATCATCGTTGCTGACACTGGGATTGGGATTCTGGCGGAAAAAACGGCACAAATCTTTGAATCCTTTGAACAAGCAGATGGCTCTACGGCACGACGTTATGGCGGCACCGGGTTGGGATTGGCAATTACCAAGCAATTGGTAGAATTACACGGCGGACATATTCGGGTGGAATCAAAAGTTGGCGTGGGGTCAAATTTTATTTTCACCTTGCCACTGTTTGAAGGACAGGAATTTGAAACCGAAGTGTCGGCAAAAACCAGCCTACAATCCTTTACAATTCAGGGAGTCACATCCAACAATCCTACTTACAATCCCACTTCCCCTACGACCGTGATTGTACAGGAAATACCGCAACCCGCTGACGAAGATGAGAAAAAACCTTGGGTGATTTTAATTGTCGATGATGAACCGGTCAATCGTCAAGTGTTGGTCAATCATCTCTCCTTGCATAATTACAATATTTTTCAAGCCACTTCCGGACAAGAAGCCCTCGATATGTTGAGCGCGGGATTGGGTCCCGATTTGATCTTGCTCGACGTGATGATGCCCAATATGACCGGTTACGAAGTGACTCAAACGATTCGTAAAACATGGAAAGCCAGCGAATTGCCGATTGTCTTGCTGACTGCGAAAAATCAAATTTCCGATTTAGTCATTGGTTTAGAAATGGGCGCGAATGATTACCTCACCAAACCCGCCTCGAAAGATGAACTGATTGCTCGGATCAAAACGCATATCAATTTGAAACAGTTGAAAATGGAAAATCTGCGTATGAGTGCCGAGTTAGAAGTCACCACCCGTCGCTTGCAACGTATGTTGTTACCAAAAGAAGAAGAATTGTTGAATGTCGATGATTTGGACATTGCCGGCTACATGGAACCGGCTGATGAAGTGGGGGGCGATTATTACGACGTATTGACGCATAACGGGCGGGTGAAAATTGGCGTGGGCGATGTCACAGGGCATGGTTTGGAAAGCGGTGTGTTGATGATTATGGCACAAACCGCAGTGCGTACTTTACAAGTGCATAATGAGACTGATCCAGTGAAATTTATGGCGACACTGAATCGCACCATCTACGAAAATGTCAAACGCATCAATACTGAAAAAAGTATGTCGCTTGCCTTAGTCGATTATCAAAATGGGGAATTGCATCTGTTTGGGCAACATGAAGAATTAATTGTAGTGCGAGATGGCGGCAAAATCGTGGAACGGGTGGACACCATTGATTTGGGATTTCCGATTGGATTGGAAGAAGATATTACCAAATTTATCGGCGAAGCGCGCATTCAGCTTGAACCTCATGATGTTGCAGTATTTTACACCGATGGAATTACCGAAGCTGAACGCAAGGATGGGCAGCAATACGGGCTAGATCGCTTGTGTAACCTAGTCAAACGCCATTGGCAACACTCCGCAGCATTGATTCGTCATGCCATTATCACCGATGTGCGCGAATTTATTGGCGAAAATAAAGTTTACGATGATATGACCTTGGTGGTTTTGAAACGCAAGTAACGAATTCAAATTGCTTGAGATGTTGAATTTCGACAATGATTCTTTTTTCAGCATCTTCGGCAAATAAGTCATATTGACTACGCACAAAACCGACCGGGCGAGGATA
>DYNO01000100.1:3647-11941 GCA_020721025.1 Thiomargarita sp.
GACTGAATGCTAGTTTAAACACGGCTCCAAATTTTAACGGCGCAACTTCTATCATATTTTTTCTCGCTGTAACTGTCTGAAATAACTCTGATTTCACAAAGTTATATTTAACTGTTGTATTACATCCTCAAAAGAGAGACGTGTTGACGTGTCTTGTTTTTTTACTGCCTGAATATGCAGGTAATCCAAATAATCTTCGAGTTTTTCAGCATTTGAGAGTAAATCTTTTACTAGAACAAACTCTTGAAAGTCAATCACTGCAAATTTGTTCTGCCCATTTTCTTGAATAATTTGTACATTTTCTAGCATCATTATCTCCGTTGATAGGCTCTATTACGTGGCAAAATATCCATGATATCAATGATTTTTAAATCGTCTTTACGTTCAAATAATACACGATAATTTCCGACGCGAAGCCGAGTTGCTCCATGATTGTCATCTGTTTTCATTCTCTGTAACCGTCTGAAATAACTCTGAATGTCGCGGCGGTTGGCTTCACTGGTCTTGGTTTCAAGTAAAATGGTCAGCATTTCTTGCAGTAAATTGCACATTTCATAGCGTTCTCCCAAAAATTATTCAGTCAGTAGTATATTATTGATTTCAATGACTCCTTGTCTTCCTGTCTCAATAATTTCTACTATTCTCGAATAGTTTTGTCGCAATACCTGCTCAATTTCAGATACTCTGACATTGCCTGTTCTGAGCCAGATGATATGTGGGGGAAAATTTTTCAATATAGCAAGATCATTAAAATCAGAATCTTGAGTGACAATAGTAAAACTTTCACGTCGCGCAAATTCCCAAATTTGAATATCTTGAGCGCGTTCTAACTCTAGGGCATTAATATGTTGCGAATTTGGAAATAAATCGCTCACACGCCGACAGATTTTATACGAAATATTTTCATCAAATAGCAACTTCACTGTCATAAATCACCGCGATTTTACGTTCCTTATCAGCAACATACGCTAAACAAGCTAGAATATCCGTAGAAGTTAATTCAGGAAAATCTTCAACAATTTCTTCGGAGGTCATGCCATTGGCTAACATATTGAGTACATCGTAAACAGTGATTCTCAAGCCACGAACACAGGGTTGTGCAGAGCGTTTTCCAATTTCTAAAGTGATATATTGTCGATAATTGATCATACATTATCTCCTTTCAAGTTTTATTAAACTCTCCGTAACCGTCTGAAATAACTCTGAATGTCGCGGCGGTCGGCTTCACTGGTTTTGGTTTCAAGTAAAATATCCAGCATTTCTTGCTCGGTGAGTTGGTATAAATCAAACACCATCGCATCAATTTCATTTTCCAGTTCGCGAGTGTCCGCGCCGCGTTGCTTGGCAAGTAGGATTTTATCCACCAATTCGATAAATGGTTGTTTTTGGGATTTGGGAATTTTGGGGACTGGTAAATTTTCCAAAAAGGCTTTTTTGTACCGATAACCACTTTCGCCCAAACCGCCACCCGCATAAAATAATTTGAAACTCCACGTTACAAATTTAGAATTTAATAAACAAATGAGATACTTTGTGCTTTCTCCTGACATTAAAAATGAAGTTGCTTCGGCATAAAAATTATTTATATCAAAATGAAATTGAGGTTCTCTTACGATTTCAGAATAAACAACCTTCTCCTTCTCAAATTCCTGTAAATAAGCGCAGTTTCTTAAATTATAAGGCGTTTTTCCCTTATCCAATCTTTTCTCAAGTTGCGGATAAAAATTGTCTAAATGCTTCTTTATCGCTGGATAACGTTTAATATCAACAGGCGGATTATTATGAGAGTTGATTAACCACAACCCCGCCCATTCATAGCCATACCGCTTAATATCCCGCCCACGCAAAATTGGCTTGATAATTTCCGCGCTTTTTGGGTCTTCAGCACACAACCGCTCTTTTGTTGCCGTATCAATGATAAACGCCTCATTGAACCCTGTTAAAATACCACGATAAATCTGCACATCCCACTCTTTCAACGGCGTACCGATTGCCTCAATTTTTGCCTTGAGCGCGTGAACCGATTCATCACCCAACACAAACGCTTTTTTATTCAACAAACTTTGCGCCAACGGGGTTAAATGATTCTCACCACGCGGCAAATCCGCCCCAGTCAAAAATTGCATCTGTGAATCTGGCAACTGTTTCTTAAATAACAAGATGTTAGAATCCACTGTTGCATCAAAAACTTGCTTGCCTTTGAAATCAATCAACTGCAACAAACACGTATTTTTTAAGAAAAACTCGCGCAATTTCTCGCCATATTTTGCCCGCATCCACTTGTTTGACGTAATGAATGCCAAAACACCACGCGCTTGCAACAGATTAAAACCGGTTTCATAAAAATAAGTGAACAAATCCGAAGTTCCTGTATAAACTGTAAAATGTTTCAAATCGGTTTTCAAATGTTTAATCGCCTCTTGTCGAATATACGGCGGATTTCCAATGACAACATCAAAACCCTCCTCCATGCCAAACATCCAAACAGGCTCAAACCAATCGCACGATTCATCAGAAAACGGTCTCCACGTTGCCAACTGCGACAATTCCGAATCCTTGCCCGCCCACGACAACACGATGTTTAACAACACATTTTGCACCACTTGAAATTTCGCTTGTAAATCAACCTTCTCATCGCCCTGACTGTTCAAATAACGACCGCGCAACTCTGCCAACTCATTGATTTGTAAGCGTGCTTTAGATTCATACAGCTGCCAATTCAAATAAGAAATGCCCTTCAACGTATTCGCACACACAAACTTAAAATCCAAGTTCGGCAACGGAATAATCCCACGATTGGCTTGATTATCCTCAATTTTCTCATCGACAATCAACGACAAAAAACACCTTAACCGACTGATTCCGATGGCAATCGGCTGAATATCTACGCCATAAATACATTCACGCAAAATTCCCAACTTGCGCGTATAATTCCACAGGACTTTTTCACCTTCCAACTTTTGCCGCATAAACGTCCGCGCCGTCGCGTCAGGAATATTATTCAACAGATTATTCAACCAGATAACGCAATCCGGGTCTAATTTTTGGAGCAACAACGTCAACTTCTGCAAAATGCCCATCGGAAACGCGCCCGAACCACACGCCGGATCAAGAATTTTAATGTTGCCAATCGCTGCCAGTAAACGACTGGAATCAGTGGGATTAAACGGATTACTCACTTCACCATGTGCAAACAAAGCGCGCAATTGATGCTTATCTAAATCAACAAGTTGCGTTTCAAAATACGCCAACAACGACTCATCCACCATATAATCCACAATTTCGCGGGGCGTGTAATAACTCCCGGTGGCTTTGCGCGCACTCTCGTCCGTTTCTGGATTGATTTCTGCCAACAAATTCTCAAAAATCTGCCCTAACATTTCTGGCTCAATCGCAACTTGCACATCCAACGGCGTATTTTCCTCAATCGTGAAATGATAGCGTTCAAAAAAAGACAACAACTTTTTCAACCACGCATTTGGTACGCTCAACGTATTCAACGTGCAAGAATCATCATAAAAATCATGCAGATGCGGCTCAAACAAGCCACCGTTTAAAAATGGAATTTGCCCCCAGTCATCCACTCGAAATTCTGGTTTGCGCTGTTCAACCGGTTTATTCAGCGTCTCGAAAAATAAAGGCTCTAAATGTTGATGATAAAAATCAACGTTTTCTGCCAACGCATTCAATGATTCTACGGAGAGAATTTGCTTTGGAATCAATGAAATGCCGGCTGCTGACGTTTTCTTCTGCAAAAACCAACAAAACAACAATCGCCCAATCAAGCGCACTGTAAATTCTTTCAAAACCTGATCACCATTGACACTGGGCAATTTCAGCGTGGTTTTAAAAATTTCCTTGCCCCGCGTACCCCCGACCAATTCTGTAAATAAAACAGCAAGTTCCGAATAAAACTTTTTGTTCAAAACTGAAATATCTAAAATTTTCTGCCATGCCTGATGCAATTCGACAAAATTATTCGGGCGGGGGGAAATATTCGCATAAGCGAGACTGCTCAAAATATCGAGATGGGCGCGATGAGGATTCGCAAAATTGATGTCTTTGATAAGCGTGACTTTTTCTAAAACATCTCGGTCAGAATCTTTTTTATTGAGGCGACGATGAATGATTGCCAAAGTCAATAAATCATTGTATTTAAACAAAATAAGCGCGGGCATGGCAAATTTTTTGTTCAACTCACGCACCAGATTTGCAAGCGTTGTTCTGGAATACTGTACTTCGTTGAGTTCTAAAGCAAAAAATAGATAGGATTGAATAATCGAATGATTGACGGCAACGTTTAAAGAGTGAAATGTTGGCGTGTGGGCTTGAATTTCATCATCCGTCAATTGAAATAAAAAATGCGGTTCACGCACTTCTGTAAACTTGAGTGTATTTAAAAAATCTTGGTCTATCAGATTGATTGTGCTGTGATAACCCAAATTTTGAAACAAAGCGATAGCAGCATCTTTGAGAGGAAGGGTTGCAAAATTTTTGAGTAATTTTTGGAGATTCATGTTTTTAATTTCGCTGGTTAAATTTGGTTGGATTATAACAATACACGGGCTAATCATAACATGAATAGTTTTCACTCGTTACCAAATTCAACTGAGTAACGAGTTTTAATTCTGGAAATTCTAAAATTCCGTAAATTCTGATTCAGACAAAAATTAGCTCGCTTCCTGAATCACCAACCAAGTGATCAACTCAAATTTCGTCTTGGTTGCGGGCAATTCCTCCTGTTTAAACAACCGCCCCGCCCGATTTTTAGTCATAGAATGCGTGGCTTGCTTAACAGTTTCTATCCCAAAAGAAGCCAGCGCAGTTTGCAACAACGTGTTATAAATTTTCATGTCACTGCCGTGTTGCGTTTCTTGATCAAACTTGCTACACCCCTCTTGATAAATCGCTGTTTTACCAAAACAAAGAGCCTCAAACATGGTCAAAATCTGATGAATGTCAGAAAAATGGTAGTGAATCGTGTTATCACGCTTTTTCACATAGACCAAAAAATACGGATGTAACTGATTCAATTTTTCCATTTTTATCTCTTTATCCAATAACTTAAGACAAAAAATAACGCCCGCTTCAAAGGCTTCAGTTTCTGGCACAACGGCATACATTCCCAAAGGCGCGTTTTCTAACTCCGCTTCATTACGCGCTTGTAAGGCTAAACGAAAGGCAGTAAAACTCAACTCTTCCAATTGAACGCCCTCAGTTTCCAATTCGGGCACATGCTCCTTGAACAACAATAATTGATGATCTCGATAATTTTTCTCTTTTTCCTGCTGAACCTGCTCCTCAAGTAAATTTTCATCTGTCGTTGTCGTCGCGCTGACCAACTCCATCCGCGCCTTCACTCGCGCTTCCAACTGCAAATAACCTTCTAAATCCTTGCCCGCCCAAAAATTCACCATCTGAATCGCTTGATTACGACTGCCCAGCCGATCAATTCGCCCAAAACGCTGAATAATCCGCACTGGATTCCAATGAATATCATAATTCACAACATAATCACAATCTTGCAAGTTTTGCCCTTCAGAAATGCAATCGGTGGCAATCAGAATGTCAATCTCACGAGTTTCCTGCGGATAGAGCAAATTCCGTTCTCTGGAGAGGGGCGAGAAATACGTCAACAATTTTTCAAAATCCTTTTCTTTCAAACTGCTCTGATTTCTACCGCTCCCCGTCACAAGTGCAATATGGACATTTAACGCTTTGGCTAAATTCTCAGTGTTTTCATACAAATAAGTCGCAGTATCTGCAAATGCAGTGAATATCAATATCTTGCGATTATTCGGATTCAGCGGAGGATGAGTGACTTTGGCGCGAATCAGTTGATGTAATTTCTGTAACTTGCTGTCTTCAGGAACATTTTTCACATCTGCCAATAACTGCGTCAACTGTTGTTCATCCTGTTGCAAATCTGCCAACCAGTTTGCCACATCTAAATGTTGCACTTTGAAACTCAACTTACCCCATTCAAAATCTTGATTTTCGTCTTCTAATTCTTGTTGTAAATCATTCGTTTCCAGCGATTGCCATTCAATGGATTGCGCTTCTGCCAATTTTTGCTGCAAATTACCGATCTTGTCTAAAGTGCGTTGCAGTGTTTTTGAGAATGAAAAAATTGAACTTTCCAGACGTTTCAAGAAGTTCACGCGCATCATGCCGATGAGAAAGTGTTCACGCATGTTTTGTTCAAAGTTCTTCACTTTTCCGACGTAAAATTCTTGATATTCTGGCAAAAGATACGAAGAAGGATTGAAGAGTGAAAGTTTATAACTGTTGATTTTCTCAACCAAATCACTGTATCTGAGCGATTCAATCTCAATATATTCATTCTGTGGTTTTTGACGCTGTGGAAAATTACCCAACTTCTGAATTGAATCAGCGAAATAGGTTTTAATCTGCTGACGGGAGCGTGCAATGGTCAGATTATCAAGTAAAACAGCCACTTTTTTATCCAGCGTGTCAATCAAACTGCTTTTTTCAGACGCTGGTTTTTGCAAGTGATCATCTAAAGTTTTCTGAGCCGAGCGCAAGGTTTTGGTCAGACTTTCAATTCGCATAGATTCTTGAAAAGCGGCATCATTATCGTGTGCAATCAAGCGAATCTGATTCAGCAAATCGAGCAAATTATTATTGACCGGCGTGGCAGATAACAGCAATACCTTCGTTTTTGCTCCGGCTTTAATCACTTCTTCTAACAATTTTTCATAACGACTTTTGGCACGAGAGCCTTGTTTTTCATAGCTTTTTGTTGCGTTGCGAAAATGGTGAGATTCATCAATCACCACCAGATCATACGCATCCCAGTTGAATTTTTCCAAATCCACCGCGTCCACCTTGCCCTTATTACGCGTTAAATCCGTGTGCGAGAGCAGGGTATAATGGAAGTGATCATTGACAAATACATTGGAAGTGTCACGAGCCGCGCGGCGGTATTTATTCCAATTCCCTCGCAGCTTTTTAGGACTGAGCACCAAAACATCCTTATTGCGCGATTCAAAATACTTGATGACCGCCAAAGCAGTGAAGGTTTTTCCTAAGCCAACACTGTCTGCGAGAATACAGCCATCATATTGACTCATCTTGTAAATAATTTGTCTCACTGCATTTTTTTGAAACTCATACAGTTTATTCCAAATTTCGCTTTTTTCCAACGAGGGTGGCAATGGCGTATCAAGCGCAATGTCGGTGTGAAAGAGATGAAACAAGGTTTTGTGATAAATGAAATCGGGACTGTTTTCGCGATAAAGTTGTTCTAAATACGCCAATACCTCTGTTTTGACATCGCTGACTACGACCTCTTGATGCTGCCCTTTCCATAATTTATCAAACCATCTTCCTAAATCTTCCACATCATGGCGGCTGTCTGTGATTAAATTAAGTTCAAGATTTTGCTGCGTTTTTCCAAAACCGAGACCATTCACGGTAAAATTAGAACTACCCACGACAGAATATAAGCGATGGTCTTCTGCTGCATCCGGCGGATTTTTAATGAAATAGAGTTTGGCGTGAAGAAAATCTGGCTTGTTGACGGTTTTAATTTCAACCTTGTCCCGAATCCAATCGGCGCACGCTTTGGCAATGGCTTTTTGTTGTAAATGCTGGCTGAGTTCTAAATTATCTTCCTGAATATTAAAAGATTTATGCGGATTTTGGAGATCGTTTTTGAGAAAGGTAGGCTCACCGAATAAAAATCGGAGTTTGCTGATAGATTCCAATTGAGGTCGTAAGGCGTGAAAAGCGTGAATGGTAAAGTAGGCAGAAACAATGGATAATTCAGCATTGGGACGAATAGTTTGTTGTAGAAAGTTTCCTAATTTACTATTTTGAGAGAGATTATCAAGAATGTTTTGGGAAATAGTATCTTTTGGAGGCATAATATGACATGAACTTGAATTTTTTAATGGGATACGGGGATAATTTTGGTGTTCAACTGATGAGAAATTTTAACACAATGGATTATTTTCAATTACCGATATCCGATATTCCCGTGGCGATTGTCCAAATCGTAATTTAAACATTCGAGACAATTGCGCTTGTGAAGTAAAACCAACCTGTTCTGCAATCTCTTGAATAGAAAGTGTTTTGTCTTGTAACAATTCCCGCGCTCGTTGCAACCGTTGCTCTCGAAGCCAAGCAAATACGGTATCTCCAAACAATACTTTAAATTTCTCATTCAGTTTGTTCCGATTTAATCCCATCTGATACGCAATCTCTTCCAATTTAGGCGAAAGGTGTAAATTGTTAAGCAGGACATCTCGCATTTTATAGAACCGATTTGA
>DYNO01000291.1 GCA_020721025.1 Thiomargarita sp.
AGGTGTATTTTGACTCCCTCTATTATCTCACCTTTTAACAACTCAATGTACTAGGCTGATTAAGCCGTGTTTTGCTGCGTAACGGAAGATGTCTTTAAAATTTAATTGGTCTGCTTGTTTACTTGAAGCAAAATAATCTCTTAAACGTTTTCTTAGCAATTTACCGCTTTGTTCTAAAATGATTTCAAATTCTTTAACGCAAGCAGCTCGATACACATCATATAAAATACTTTCTTGTGGTTGTTCATTCAGTGCCTTAAACGCATGTTCTAACGTGTGAATACAGCGAATAAAGTAATCGGTATTGAGTTCTGTCATGAGGTCATCCTTTTTGGATTTGAGCAGCAAATTCAATTGCTTGCACGATGTATCTCCCGGTTAAATTTGTTTAGACCAAAGTATATCGTAAAAACAGAGTGAAGCGCAAACAAAAATCCCCTGCAAGTGTTTGTCACCGGCAAGGGATTGAATGCGTTTAAAAACTCGGTTACGGTTTAATTCTCACGTTGATAGTCTGCTCACCGTTGAAAACTAACGTTCCGTCCGGCAAGCGATAACCAAAGTAGAAACAAACGTGTCCCGGTGCGTCAAATCGACCTTTGTACAGAACCTTGTCGTTTTCTGCTGCAAGTGGTTGATAATCGGCAAGCGTTACTTTGTCAATCGCCAATAAACTTTGTAAGTTGCCATCCCACACAGTGAAATATTCACTTTCGGTTTCTGGACGCTTGCGAACGACAGAGTTTTTGTCATTTTCTGAAACACACCATTTTTGATCAGATTCGTTGCCTTTCACGACCCAGCTACAATATTGATCTCCATGTTGTTTCATCATGTAATAGCCACCTTTAGCCACTGAATCAACCAATGCTGGATCACAATTTGTCGGCGAAGCAGTGTCGGTACTCAGAGAACCTTCTCTCACGTAGTAGCCAACGCCTACAATATCTGCCAGTTGTCCGACATGAGCCGGATCGGGCGTGATGATTCCGCTGATGGTGACAGGTTCAGCCAGTGATACCAGTTTGTCTCGTGCAAAAGTTTTATCATCTGTGGAAATACCGCCCGCAAATCGCGCTGAGGTTGTTGCCGGTTTTCCTTGCAGATCAAATGCGAGAGCTTTGCCGAGTTCTGGGAAGTTCACTTGGGTGAAATCCACTGAGCGCACGCTGTGTTTGAGCATGTACAAATCCGTACCACTTGCCACAGGAACATTGCCATTGCTTGTCGTCGTTGTACTGTCGCCCACTTGACCACGATTGTACAATGCAATCACATCATTTCCTACAAAAGTCGCTGCGATTCGGCGTTCTGTTTGAGGATCAAAGGTTAATTGTTTGGAATTGCCCCATTGATTTGTTGTTGAATCGTAGAACAGCGCGTACAAATCTGAACTGTTTTCAACCGAAGGTTCTGCCCATAATGCAGCGAGTTTACCCGTAGGCGAGGTGGCAAGTTTGAAGTCTGCAAGATTGCTGGAATAACCCGTGTCGTCTTTTTTCAGCACCGTTCTGGTATTGAGATCGAAATTGACCACGCTGGAAATTTCCGCGCCCTTGAACCAAGTGAGTAAAATACCGTTCGGTGCAATGGCAAGTTGGGGGTTGTCATCGGATACCGTATCAGTGGTTAGGCGAGTCAGCGCGCTCCATGTCCCGTTGTTGAAGGTCGTTTGGAATAATTCATGATCTTCAATCGTGGTCAAATCGCCGTCAGTGTCCATACTCAACACGACATGCCCAGTTTGCCCATTGTAAATCACATTGTATTTGAGTAGCGGATTGGGAATGTTCGCAATGAGTTGGGGCGTACTCCATTTTCCATTGTTGAATTGTGCAAACCATAATTTATTTGGATTGGTTGCACTGCCCATCAAGTCATTGGATTCATTGCTGATCCACGTCACAATTGCATTGCCATTTGTACCTGACAGTTTCGGACTGCGATCAAGATAGCTGTTGTCAGTTAAACGTTGCGTCGTCCATTGTTGCGTTTGTGGATTGTAGTTGCCCACGCTAATTTCTAAGTTACTGATGGAGTCTTCAAATTTTGCAGCGTCAGTGAGCACCTGTTTGGTATCTTCCCACGTTGCAACCGCTTGATTATCTGTAAATGCCAGCACATTGGGGTGAAAATCCGCAGTGCCATCGTCAGCAATCGGTTGTAATTCCGTCCATTCGCTACCATTCCACGTTGTAAAAACGGTTTGCGTGCGATTGATGCTGGAACGTTTGGAATTATCGACTACCCAAACTGCATACAACATTTTGTCATTGCTAGATAAACTAACATCAGAATAGGGATAAACTGCTGCTTGCAAAGTCATGGAGTCTGTTGCAGAGTCACGTAACCCTCTGGTTGAGCGTGTGAATCTACCGTGATCAGGATTGTTGAGATAATCTCGTTCTAGCAAAATGGGTTGACGAAGAGCTGAACGAATAAATGGAGATGTACACTTACCTGTACTTGTCACAAAATCCCATTCACAACTCAGTGCTTCACCTTCCCATTTCCATGAAATAACGACTACAGATACGCCGAGTTTATCTACAATAGCCCCTCGACTCTGTTTAATGGGTACACCCGCCCACTCCAGTTCACCACTGGCTTGCAACCAACCTTCACCAGCTAATATGTCGCTCACTCCAACGCCCAGTGATGCTCTAGCGGAAGGAGATACTGATAGTTTCCCACCATTAGGAGTAAAAGGTTCTATTTTTTCAACAACAAATGCACCACTCGCATTCACAGCAAAGGTTGATTTAATGTACATTGGTACGGGCACTGGTCCCACGGGTACTACAAACTGAAAAGGAGGAATGCTCAAACTACCACCACCTGATAATCCAACGTCTCCGCCCCATTGCCATGAGCAGGAACCTTGTTGAAAAGTACCCTTGGCTGTTATCGTTGGATGTAATTCCAGACTAAAATTTCCCAATTTAAAAGCATTATCCTTCTTAGCTAATGTCTGGCTCGCTCCCTCAAAATCCATGCTAACTTCTGTTTCTCCCTTGCTAGTTACTTTGAAATTTACAGTCGGGACAAATCTGAGTCCCATGCCATTTTTAC
>DYNO01000101.1 GCA_020721025.1 Thiomargarita sp.
GTGATATGCTTTACCTGTCAATACTTTTTGGGTTATAGACCTGTTTCACTTGGTGTTAAAGATTTCAAATGGGTTCTATATTTCTGATTGGAGAGATAGCCTGTTTTGCAATCAGTGGGTGATATCGTGTTTGGGCAATTTTCTGTAATTCATCATGTTATTAAAGCATCATCTGATGCAAATCCACCCGCTCCTATTTCTATCTATCTGATATAATAAAATTTATATCCACACCGTAAATCAAATCATCGTCTTAATGAACATGAAAATCGGTTGTTTGAATTTTTTGCATTGCAACATCATTGAAGATCAACCATAATTATCATTGCTGACTACTCTCTACTTAATTTTTTGGATGGTGTTCTATGTACCTCACATTATTGAAGTCTAAACTGCATCGCGCTTGTGTCACCCATGCTGAACTGGATTATGAAGGTTCATGTGCCATTGATGGATATTTATTGGATTTATCTGGAATTCGCGAATATGAACAAATTCATATATATAATGTCGCCAACGGAGAACGATTTACCACGTATGCGATTCGGGCGGAGTCAGGCTCAAAGGTCATTTCTATCAATGGTGCGGCAGCGCACAAAGCCAAACCGGGCGACCGCATTATCATTTGCAGTTATGTTGGATTAACCTCACAAGAAGCCACCATTCATAAACCAATTTTAGTCTATCTGGACGAAATAAATACAGTGACACACACTCGCAATTACATTCCGGTGCAAGCCGCCTGACGACTGATGAATTAAAGAATTAACAACGGGATTGGGAGATAAGAAGCATAATTTCATAAACTTATCTCCTTTTATCGTGTAACTCCCGCCTAAATTTTTAAGTATCAAAGTAAAAATAAAGCGAACGAATCATTTGTCTGGTAAATTGTATCACATCGTCGATAAAACTCAGAAAAATTTTATTTGAACCGTTACTCGCGTTCTCAAAGAGTTTGAGAAACACAGCCAGTAAATTTAGGAATGAGTCGCTCATTAATAATTTAAAATCAATCAGTTATCAATTAAAATTGGAAGTTTTGACCATCTCAACCTAAGAAATCGCCACTGCACTGATTTTTTTCACCAATTCCACCGTTGCCAAACTCACCGTAATCACTTTACCAATTAATTGAACGATATAACGTTCCTCATTGAGATCATTCGGATTATGGATAATCCCGCTGCGTTTATCTGTGCTTAGTTGATATTGATCGACAAGCCACTCTAGCGCGCTGCGATTGCCAAGCCGATAGTCAAAAACTTGCGGTGGAATATCATGTAACATCAAGCTATCATTATATTTTAGCCCAGTTTTATCTTTGTTAAAACACATTTTTGTAACACGCCAATTAATTGAACTGCCATATTCAAAATTCAGCGGATAGGCTTTTTGAAATTCATAATTGAGATGTAAATCGGCAAGTTGTCGCCCAGTCGTGCTAAAAGTCCAGAAATCAGTTGCAAAAGGAATGCGTGGTAGCTCACGCTTTAAATTTGCCTCATATTTTTCACGATAGCCCGCATGATGTAACAGCCCGTAAACATAGTAAAAAATGTCCCACTTGCTGATTTTATCATCATGATAATGGGTGCGAAATTCTATCAACGCCCAATTCGTCACATTTTCTTGCCGATGTTCACCACCCTCGCTGTAGGTGTAAAAAGGAAAAACCTGAGAACCACTTTGCGGAAGTGAATCTGTTAATTGATTGGTGCATAAAGCAAACATCGGAATTTCCATGCCTACTTTTAACCAGATGATTTGATTTTCTTTTTCAGTGGCAAGCGTTGGGAAAATGCTAGGAAATTGATAAACACGCTCGTTAAATATTCTATCGAAATAAAGATAACGTTTGGTAAATGGGCGGTACAAGGATGTTCTGATATTTTCTACTTTGAAATCAGAATATTTAGCCAGTTGTACGTTGGCTTTGAGCGATTCTGACCAACTCAATTTTTTGTCATCGTAAGTCACAAAATTATCGATTTTTCGCTGAGTTGTTAAACGAGAATATCGGAAAACATGCTCATTGTAACTGTCGATAGTCAAACGCATATTTTTCTCAAGTTCCTCACGATCAAAATTGTACGCCCACGCATCCCGACATGTTTTAATTCCGTTGCTATAAAGTTTAAAAATAACCCCGATTGTTTGATTATTAACTGCTTTGCCGGCTTTTGAACCGATGGGGATAAATGTTTCAAAGTCGGTTTCCAAACCTTGCGTAATCCAATTATATTTCTCGTCTAGAACAATGGGTTGTAACGCTAAATTGAAAATATGCCGTGTTTCCTTCAAAACCTGCAATTTCTGCTCTCTGGTCAAATTTTTCGCAATCCGCGCATAATAAATTTCTGCCATATCAGAACTTCTGTTGATTTATTTTGTGATTTTGAATTTTTGGTGTCAACAATTAAAAGACCCTGTTCAATCTTGCTTCATCCCCAAAACTGCAATTTCGGACAAAGGGATTTATCCAATACGAGCCTTGGTAGATCAATCCCACAAAGTAACGTGGCAGTTAGCAAATATGAATAAAATTGACGTTTGTTAAGAAAAAATGATCAGAATCGGGCATAATGAAACTCTTTGAAAAGTGGAATGTATTCACATTATAACCCACTCTTCATTAAGGTTCATCTGCAAGGACTCGATCCGGGAGTTCGCACTTTTGTGTCGTTTTATTAAGATTGGTGAAGGAGATTTCCAACGTATTTATCGGTTATGTCTGCATCTTGATAGGCTCATGTTGCTGATTTCAAAAGTGAAATGCTGACAGAAATGTCGATTGAAACAAGCGGCTGAACGAATGCGTTGGCGAATTTGGGATTTGATTAACGAACTTCATAAGAAGGTTGCAAATTTTCTTGCAAGAACTTTTAATCGGATTTTGATCCCAATTCCCACTTTCATGGGAACAGGCTCTTTGAAACTTCACAAATGATTACAAAATTGGCTTCAAGCACATCACGTAACATGTTGACTTTTAGACATTATAGCTTCAAAGAATATTTGAAAGCTCGTGGGCAACAAGCAATATGCGAAGTGATTGAAGTCAATGAAGCCTACACTACCAAAACCTGCTCTTATTGTGGTACTGAACACAAAATGGGCAGCAAGAAACGAATAAAACGGGGTGGAAGCGGGTCTGTAGTTGTGGTGCGCGGATGTAGATCGAGATTTAAACGGCGCGCGGGGGATTTTTCTTCGTGCTTTGGCGGTTACGCCCTGATTGATCCTCCAAAAATCAATCTGCATTTGTTGAAACGGAAGATCAATTATGTTCAACCGTGTTCAGCAGAAATGTAACAGACGTGGCAACAAAAAAGTTTAAATCTGTCAGATTTACTAGGAAATGCAAACTATCTACAGGACGGAGCACCACCGATCCTAAAAAGTTATGAATTGTTCGGACAAGATGTGCGAATGATTCACACTTTATTCACGTCGTCAACACAACAGCTTGATTACTCAGGTCTTAATCGTAGTAAAATGAGTGATTGTTGTCAACCCTTATCTTAAACTAAGCATTGTCGGTCGAATCTTCCGTTTCTGTAGCAACACCTTCCAATTCAACCACACGAGCAATGCCCACTAACTGCTCGCCGTCATTGAGACGAATCAAGCCCACGCCCTGCGTATTGCGTCCCACCACCGAAATTTCACTCACCCGCGTGCGTACCAAGGTGCCTTTGTTACTGATTAACATCACATCATCATCGTCTTCGACTTGAATCGCGCTGATGACCTTGCCGTTACGCTCAGAAGTTTTGATGGTAATGACTCCCTTTCCGCCGCGACCTTTGACCGCATAATCATCCACCGGAGTCCGTTTCCCATAACCATTCGCGGTTGCGGTGAGAATCGTGCCATTGCTATGGGTCACAATCAGGGCAATCACTGCATCTTGTTCATTTTCCAGACGAATCCCACGCACCCCATGCGCCGTTCTGCCCATCGCCCGCACGTTATCCTCACGAAATCTTGTTGCATTACCTTCGCGAGTAAATAACATCACATCACGCTGTCCATCGGTAATATCCACACCAATTAGTTTATCGGCTTCATCCAAGTCAATCGCAATGATTCCACTACTACGCGGACGAGAAAAATCCTGCAACGACGTTTTTTTCACCGTGCCTTGTGCGGTCGCCATAAATACATAATGTTGTTCAGAAAATTCTCGCACCGGCAAAATGGCAGAAATCCGCTCTCCTTCGCTCAATGGCAACAAATTCACAATTGGCTTACCCCGCGCCGTCCGATTGGCTTGAGGCAAATCATAAACTTTCAACCAATAAACCATGCCACGCGTGCTAAAACATAAAATCGTATCGTGTGTATTGGCAATGAACAATTTATCAACAAAATCTTCCTCTTTCACCTGCGTCGCGGTCTTACCCTTCCCCCCACGGCGTTGTGGTGTATAAGTGGTCAGCGGTTGCGATTTGATATAACCCTCATGCGACAAAGTAACCACCATCGCTTCGGCAGTAATCAAATCTTCAATACGCAAGTTCTTGTGATCAAAGATAATCTCAGTGCGTCGGGTGTCGCCGTAACTGTCCAAAATCGTTTGTAATTCCTGACGAATCACCAACATTAAGCGATCTGGATTATTTAAAATATCTTGCAAATCCGCGATCACTTTAAGTAACTCAGTATATTCATTCAGAATTTTGTCTTGTTCTAAACCCGTTAAACGATGCAGTCGTAATTCTAAAATCGCTTGTACTTGGATTTCCGATAACTGGTAATTCGATGAATCGACAGGATTTTCCGCCGTCTGTTGCAACTGGGCGATTAATTGAGCATTCCAAGAGCGCGATAATAAATGTTGTTTCGCTTCTTGGGGATTTTGAGCCGCCTTAATGGTCGCAATGATGGTATCAATATTATTTAATGCCACCGCCAGCCCTTCTAAAATATGGGTGCGTTCTCGCGCTTTTCGTAATTCAAACAAAGTTCTACGAGTGACAACTTCCCGCCGATGCCGTAAAAAGGCTTCCAGCAATTGTTTCAAATTCAGGGTGCGCGGCTGTCCATCGACCAATGCGACGATATTTATCCCAAAAGCGATCTGTAACTGCGTGTGTTGAAACAAATTATTCTGAATCACTTCGGCAACTTCACCGCGACGCAACTCGATGACGATACGAATGCCTTCTTTGTCCGATTCATCTCGCACTTCGGTGATACCTTCGAGTTTTTTCTCTTTCACCAATTCTGCAATTTTTTCGATCAATCGGGCTTTATTCACCTGATAGGGCAGTTCTGTGACCACAATTTGCTGTTTACCGTGATCCATCTCTTCAATGGCGGTGCGCGAGCGAATATAAAGCCGTCCTCGTCCGGTGCGATATGCGTCTAAAACTCCATCCGTACCACTGATAATCGCGGCGGTGGGAAAATCGGGACCGGGAATGTAGTGCATCAAGCCTTCAATAGACAAATCTTCGTTATCAATCAAGGCGATACATGCGTTAACCACTTCATTGAGATTATGCGGGGGAATATTGGTCGCCATCCCAACCGCAATACCGCTGGTGCCATTGATCAACAAATTGGGTAAGCGTGTGGGAAAAACGGTCGGTTCGTGTTCCGTGCCGTCATAATTTGGAACAAAATCAACGGTTTCTTTGTCAATATCGGCGAGTAGTTCATGTGCCATTTTTGACATGCGAATTTCGGTGTAACGCATTGCCGCCGGCGCGTCCGCATCAATCGAGCCAAAATTCCCCTGCCCGTCAACTAACGGATAACGCAATGAAAATGGCTGTGCCATCCGCACAATGGTATCATAAACCGCAGTATCGCCATGAGGATGATATTTACCCAAGATGTCACCCACAATACGCGCCGACTTCTTATAGGGTTTATTCCACACATTCCCCAGTTCATTCATGGCAAATAATGACCGCCGATGCACGGGTTTTAAGCCATCACGGACATCGGGCAATGCTCTACCCACAATTACGCTCATGGCATAATCTAGGTAAGATTGCTTCATTTCGTCTTCGATATTAACCTTTTGAATTTCCTTAGCAAAATCAGCCATGCGTTGGAGCTTCCCCTGTATGCGTAAACTCGTGAAATTTAATCATTATATCACAAAACAATATCACAAAACAGGGTGAGAAATGACACACGACCATTACAACGGTAACATTGTTTCAAATGCTAATAAATCCTGCACCGTTTCCCGCCGCCGCACCAGATGTATTTGATCTTTATCAACAATAATTTCAGCAACTCGTGGACGGGTATTGTAATTGGAACTCATCACAAAGCCATACGCCCCCGCGCCTCGTACTGCTAAAATGTCCCCCTCTTGCAAAGCCAAATAACGCGCCTTGCCCAAAAAATCGCCAGTTTCGCACACCGGTCCCACCACGTCATAACACACTTTTTCTTGATTCTCACGCGGTATCACGGGAATAATTTCCTGCCACGCTTGATACAATGCCGGACGAATCAAATCATTCATTGCCGCATCGACTATCGCAAAATTTTTCGCTGGCGTGGTTTTTAAATATTCGACCTTTGTCAATAAGATACCTGCATTTGCCACAATCGCCCGTCCCGGTTCGACAATCACTTGATACGTCTGATCACCCAAAATTTGCAGCAACGCATCGACATATTTCTCAGGCTCAGGTGGAGTTTCAGCCGCATAACGCACGCCCAAACCACCTCCAATATCAATATGTTGCAGTACAATCCCCTGTTGTTGCAACTGCGTCACCAATGTCATCACTCGTTGCAATGCGTCAATAAATGGTTGAATTTCCGTCAATTGTGAACCAATATGGCAATCAATCCCCAAAATTTTAAGATATGGCAGTTGTGCCGCTTGGGTATAAATTTCGAGCGCGCTGTCAAAATCTATCCCAAACTTGTTTTCTTTCAAGCCAGTAGAAATATACGGATGAGTATTTGCATCAACATCGGGATTCACTCGAATTGAAATCGGCGCGATCTTGCCCATTTCCCCCGCCAATTGATTCAAACGCTGTAACTCGGAGGCGGATTCCACGTTAAAACAATGAATTCCAACTTCCAACGCCCACTGCATTTCAGCATGACTTTTTCCCACGCCAGAAAATACGATTTTTTGTGGATTCCCGCCCGCCCGTAACACTCGCGCCAGTTCGCCCCCAGAAACGATGTCAAATCCCGCGCCCAAACGCGCTAACAGGTTGAGAACCGCCAAGTTTGAGTTTGCTTTGACCGCATAACAGACCAAATGAGGATGTTGTCCAAATGCCGCGTCAAATGATCGAAAATGGCGTTCTAACGTCGCTTTGGAATATACATAACAAGGTGTGCCATATTGAGCTACAATTTCTGATAAATCAACCTGTTCTGCTGACAATCTACCGTGACAATAGTTAAAATCGTCCATTTATTGTTCCTGCACTTTTTTGGAATCGTGGGTCGCTTGTTGCTGCGCTTTGACTGCACTGGGACGCATTAAGTCACCTTTTTGTCCACAACTGCCGAGTAATACGGTGAGAAGCGGCAAAATGATAAAAAATCTGCGACCGTCGCAAAATTGTTTCCAGCGAATATATTTCATGGCGCGCCTGTTTTCAGCTATCTGAGGAACTGATTGTTTAATTTGAAGAAATTGACATCCTGCGATTTCGATAAAATAGGAACTGCATCACTTCCCAACAACATTATACAATTTTCACCCGGTCAAGCTGTGCAAGTTCCTCTGGGCTGTTTAAATTCACAAAATTTGCGGACTGATCCGAAAAATCTACGCTGACTAATGGATAATGCCGATACCACATTTCAACTTTACGCTGCCCACTGTCTAAAAATTCTAATAATTCAGGCAGTAAGCAACGTTGCATCAAAGCAAATACGGGTTGCAAATATCCATCAATCATCACCGTGCTAATCGCTGCCGGTTGTTGCTGCATGGCTTGATACAGACGCGCCACCAAATCTTTAGGAATCAATGGGGAATCGCAGGGCGTAAAAAATACATATTCTGTCGTTGCGTGTTGCAATCCCGTCGCAATGCCTGCCAATGGACCGGGATATTCGGCGATAATGTCGGAAATAATCGGTAAATCAGTCAGTTCACGATAACGATCCTGATTCCGATTCGCATTGATAAATAACGTGTCAACTTGGGGACGTAGCGCGGTGATCACATGATTAATCAAATAGTTGCCATGCAATTGAATTAATCCTTTGTCTTCTCCTCCCATTCGTGTCGCACGTCCGCCCGCTAAAATCACTCCCGTGATTGGGTATTGCATAATTGTTCTCAACTTATTGATCGAAAATGATAAAGTGCTTCTCGTTCCCATGCGCCAGCGTGGGAATGCCGTCCAGACGCGCCAGCGTCACGGTTCAAATTCTACGGATTCAACCATCTGTATTTCGCTCTCCATTTCAACGGAGTAACAATTTTTCATCAAGATGATAAAAAGCAATCAGTTAAAAATCATCACGCGTGACGCTGGCGCGTCTGGACGGCATTCCCACGCCGGCGCATGGGAACGAGAATCTCTTTGTTTTATTTGATAAAAAACTACTCTACCGTCATTTTGTCAAGTTGGATTGCTTAAAACCAGATAAATAGCGCACTGCATTGAAAATATGGCACAGGTGACTATGTGAACAAGAAAATATTTAAACTGTCCATTCACTTCAAACTGTCCTAACCGTTTTCTATGATGCAACGAATGATATTTCTCTACTTATTCCTCCTTGGATTCATTCCCCTTCCCATCATCGCGGCGGAATCTCCTCCATTGCAAAAACTTGAGAAACAGATCAGCGAGTTACAAATGCAGATGCGCACGAATCGCACAGAATACGACCGTCTGCAAAACTCGCTCGAAATCAACGAGGAATCCATCGGCAAACTTTCGGAACGTTTGGAGATTTTAAACGAAGCCTTGACCGATAAACAACAAACGCTGACCGATCTTGAGCAAAAACGCCAGCAGCAGCAAACGCAATTGGAAATGCAACGTCAGATTTTAGCACAACAAATTCGTTCTGCTTATATGATTGGACGACAGGATTATTTAAAATTGTGGCTGAATCAAGAAAATCCGGCGGTGGTGGGGCGCGTTCTGACTTATTATGAATATGTGAACAAATCGCGCATTCAGCAAATTCAGCAAATCAACGAAATTTTACAAAATCTTCAAGATTTGGAACGAGACATTCAGCGCGAAAATAAAGAACTCAATCAACTCGTTATTGACCAAACGCAAGAAAAGCGTCATTTAGAATTGAGTCGTGAGGAACGGCAGAAAATTTTAGATGAGTTGACTAAAACGTTGGAAAGTCAACAAAAACAACTGGTGCAATTACAAGAAGATAAGCAACATTTGCAGAGTTTATTAGGCAATTTGGCGGAAATGGCGAAAAATATGCCCAAATCGAAAGGAAAGCTATTCACTTCATTGCGTGGGGAGTTGCAACCTCCGGTGTTGGCGAACATGACGCGGCAATTTGGCGAGGAGCGGATCGGACATTTGAAATGGCAAGGTATCTTATTTGGGGCGAGTGCAGGTCAGAAAATTCAAGCAATTGCCGCGGGTCGAGTGGCATTTGCACAATGGTTTCGTCATCTGGGTTTGTTGGTTATCCTTGATCACGGCGAAGGTTATATGAGTTTGTACGCCCATAATCAAAGTTTATATGTAAAAACGGGCGATTGGGTGGAGGCTGGGGCAATGATTGCGACGGTGGGAAACAGTGGCGGTCAAAAGGAGGCGGGATTATATTTTGAAATTCGCTATCAAGGTACGCCAGTGAATCCGTTGAAATGGTTAAATAAAATTTAATAAAAATATGGTTCTCAACGCATTGTTCCGTCATCTCTCGCGGCATTTCTGCAACTTTTGGTTCTATTTTCCGTTCTATCGACCCAACTGAAGAATTATCAAAAATCCGCTTTTAGATACCTGTTAGGCTTTTGAAACATAACAGGTTTCTAACGCATTGCGAATCATTAAGCAGCTTTTTGCAACAGCGGTTTGTGATGTTCGTGATGCTCAATGTAATATTCAAATTCTTCACGGAAAGTTTTCACAAAACTGATCACTGGCATCGCGGCGGCATCTCCCAATGCACAAATCGTCCGTCCAGAAATCTTTTCTGAAACATCAATTAACATATCTAAATCTTCCTTGCGTCCGTGTCCTTCAGCAATACGATGCACAATACGTTTCAACCAACCGGTGCCTTCGCGACAGGGCGTGCATTGTCCGCAAGATTCTTCATAATAGAAATGAGAAATTCGTGCTAACACACTGACCATACACGTTGTTTCGTCCATCACAATCACAGAACCCGCGCCGAGCATGGAACCCGCCTTGGCAATGGAATCGTAATCCATCGTTAAACCCATCATCACCTCCCCTTTCAGCACCGGAGTCGATGAACCGCCCGGAATGACCGCTTTTAACCGATTCCCATTGCGTACTCTGCCCGCCATCTCAAGCAATTCGCTGAATGGGGTGCCCATTGGAATTTCATAATTACCGGGTTTATTCACATGTCCTGACACGCAGAAAATTTTGGAGCCACCGTTGTTCGGTTTGCCCAAATTTAAGAACCAATCGCCGCCTTTTTCTAAAATGACCGGCACAGAGGCAAGCGTTTCAGTGTTGTTAATTGTGGTCGGTTTGCCATATAAGCCCACTTGCGCGGGAAACGGGGGTTTGTAACGAGGTTGCCCTTTTTTGCCTTCAATGGATTCAATTAGCGCAGTTTCTTCGCCACAAATGTACGCACCCGCGCCGTAATGGGTGTATAAATCGAAGTCCATGCCAGAACCTAAAATATTTTTGCCCAACAATCCAGCGGCGTAGGCTTCTTGCAAGGCTTGTTCAAAGCGAGCAATCGGTTCGTAAAATTCGCCCCGAATGTAGTTATAACCCACCGTCGCCCCGGTGGTATAACCCGCAATAATCATCCCTTCAATAACCGAATGGGGATTGTAGCGCAAAATGTCACGATCTTTACAGGTGCCGGGTTCGCCTTCGTCAGAGTTGCACACGATGTACTTTTGGATAGGATTGTTGCGCGGCATAAAACTCCACTTGACACCTGCGGGAAACCCAGCACCGCCCCGTCCCCGCAATGCCGCTTTTTTCAATTCCCCAATGATGTCTTCGGGAGAGGTTTTTTCTGCCAAAATTTTGCGTAATACCTTGTAACCGCCCGTGCTTTCATAAACTGGCAGTGTCCAAGAGTTTTCTAAATGAATGTGTCTAAAACAGACTTCGTTTGTCATGCGGGGTAACTGCTCCATTTCTGCTAATAACTACTCCAAATACTTAACAATAGTTACCAACAAATTCAAATTTAAATAAATTAGGGCGAAGCCGCCAAAGCACGAAGGAAAATCCCCCGTGCGCCGTTTAAATCTCGATCTACATCCGCACCACATTCACATTTCATTCGTTTCTTGCTGCCCATTTTGTGTTCAGTACCACAATAAGAGCAGGTTTTGGTAGTGTATGCTTCGTTGACTTCAATCACTTCGCACATCGCTTGTTGCCCACGAGCTTTCAAGTATTCTTTGAAGCCATAATGTCTAAAAGTCAACATGTTACGAGCGGTGCTTGAAGCTAATTTAGTAACCATTTGTGAAGTTTCAAACGTTGGAATCAAAATTCGATTGAAAGTGCGTACCAGAAAATTTGTAACTTTCTTGTGTAACTCATTAATCAAATCCCAAATTCGCCAACGCATTCGTTCAGCCGCTTTTCGCATCCGTCGTTTTTGCTCACATTTCGCTTTTGAAATCAGCGACATGAGCCTATCAAGATGTAAGCACAACCGATAAATACGTTGAAAATCCCCTTCACCAATCTTACCATGCAATA
>DYNO01000102.1 GCA_020721025.1 Thiomargarita sp.
TCAAAGTTGAGCGTCATATTTGATTTCTCCATAAGAATTTGCTGGAAAAGCCTAGCGAGCAAGCGCAGGACGTATAAATACAGTCAGTCTCCAAATTGTTCTTATACACCCCACACTTTCCAAAGAAAATTATAACATACAATGCAACTCCTGCAAGCAATTTACATCATCAATATTCTGTAATTGCCGCTCTTGTAACGCCCAGACAGTGGCTTGCGCGCCAGCGATGGTCGTGGTGTAACACACCTTGCGTTGTAGGGCTGAACGACGAATCGTGAAAGAATCTGCTATCGCTTGTCTGCCTTCAGTGGTATTGATGATAAAACTGATCTCGCCATTTTTAATACTATCAACGATATGTGGACGACCTTCCATCACCTTGTTAATCGTTTCGCAAGCAATTCTCGCTTTTAACAATTCCCGTGCGGTGCCGCGTGTCGCAATCAATTTAAAACCTAATGCCACCAAACCCTGTGCAACTTCGATGATTGCCACCTTGTCCGCATCCCGCACGCTTAAAAACGCCATGCCTGACGATGGTAAATCCGTGCCCGCCGCCAATTGAGCTTTCGCAAACGCTGCCCCAAAGCTTCGCCCCACGCCCATGACTTCCCCCGTCGAGCGCATTTCTGGGCTTAATAATGGGTCAACGCCGGAGAATTTCGCGAAAGGGAATACGGCTTCTTTCACGGAATAATAGCTGGGAATCCGCTCTTCGGTCACGTTTTGTTGCGTCAATGTCCGCCCGACCATGCAGCGCGCCGCGATTTTCGCCAAGGATAAACTGGTGGCTTTGGAGACAAACGGAACGGTACGGGACGCACGGGGATTGACTTCAAGCACATAAATCGTGTCACCTTGAATCGCAAATTGCGCGTTGACCAAACCGATAACATTCAATGCCTTAGCCAATCGTGTCATCTGATCGCGCAGTTGATCTTGTAATTCAACCGATAAACCGTAGGGCGGCAGCGAACATGCAGAATCACCGGAATGAATCCCCGCTTGTTCAATATGTTGCATAATTCCACCAATCAACACATTTTCACCATCACAAATCGCATCGACATCAACTTCAATGGCATCTTCTAAAAAACGATCCAACAAAATCGGCGCGTCATTGGAAACCGCGACTGCATCACGCAAATAATTCTTAAGTTCTTCAGCATCATAAACAATTTCCATTGCCCGCCCGCCCAGCACGTAGGAAGGACGCACCACCAAGGGATAACCGATTTCTGCGGCAAGTTTCACGGCTTCTTCTAAATTGGCAGGATCACGGGCAGATTTTGCAGTGCGATTCGGTGGCTGACGCAAGTTTAATTCGTGGAGCAATTGCTGAAAACGTTCGCGATCTTCAGCCAAATCAATGGAGTCAGGACTGGTGCCGATGATCGGAGCGTGATTTTTTTCGAGGGCGCGGGCAAGTTTCAATGGCGTTTGTCCACCATATTGCACAATGACCCCACGCGGTTGTTCAATTCGGATAATTTCTAACACATCTTCCAAAGTCAGCGGTTCAAAATACAGGCGATCTGAAGTGTCATAATCGGTCGAAACGGTTTCCGGATTGCAATTCACCATGATCGTTTCATAACCATCTTCACGCAAAGCCAGAGCCGCTTGCACACAACAGTAATCAAATTCAATGCCTTGCCCAATCCGGTTGGGTCCCCCACCGAGCACCATAATTTTTTCATTGGCAGTGGGTTGCGATTCGCATTCTTCCTCATAGGCTGAATACATATACGCCGTCCCTGTCGCAAATTCCGCCGCACATGAATCGACTCGTTTATAAACCGGATGGATTTCATTGCGATAACGGAGGGCGCGAATTTCATCCTCTGTGGTGTGGAGTAAATGGGCGAGACGAATATCTGAAAATCCTTTGCGCTTCAATGCCAACAAACGATCTCGATCTAAGCCACTGATGCCATTGACTTTGACAACCGCTTCTTCGTGAATTAAATCTTCAATTTGCGCTAAAAACCAAGGATCGATAGAGGTAAAATGCTGCACATCTTCCAATGACCAGCCGGCACGAAATGCGTCGCCCACATACCACAGCCGTTCAGGACCGGGAACATGTAGTTGATGCCGTAATACATCGCGCACGCTGTCCGATTTTAAATTCTGAGTCGGATCAAGTTGTTCATCCAAACCATGCACGCCAGTTTCCAAGCCACGCAATGCTTTTTGGAGGGATTCTTGAAAGGTGCGCCCCATTGCCATGACTTCGCCGACGGATTTCATCTGCGTGGTCAAAATCGGTTCGGCTTGGGGGAATTTTTCAAAGGTGAAGCGGGGGACTTTGACAACCACGTAATCAATGGTGGGTTCAAACGAGGCTGGAGTGGTGCCGCCGGTGATTTCGTTGCGCAATTCGTCTAAAGTGTAACCGATGGCGAGTTTTGCAGCGACTTTGGCGATGGGAAAACCGGTGGCTTTGGAGGCGAGGGCAGAGGAACGCGAGACGCGGGGATTCATTTCAATAATCAACATGCGCCCATCTTCCGGACTGATCGCAAATTGCACGTTAGAACCGCCGGTATCCACCCCAATTTCTCGCAACACGGCAATCGATGCATTGCGCATGATTTGGTATTCTTTATCGGTCAATGTCTGCACCGGAGCAACGGTTATGGAGTCGCCAGTATGCACGCCCATCGGGTCTAAATTTTCGATAGAACAGACGATGATGCAGTTGTCATGACGATCTCGCACCACTTCCATTTCATATTCTTTCCAGCCCAGCACCGATTCTTCGATGAGAATTTCACTGATCGGCGATAAATCTAAACCACGTTGACAAATATTTTTAAATTCATCAATATTATACGCAATTCCCCCACCACTGCCGCCCAAAGTAAACGAGGGACGAATCACTGCGGGAAATCCAATTTTTGCTTGTGCATCATAGGCTTCTTCAATATTGCGAGCGATGTAAGATCGTGCCATTTCGAGCCCAATTTTATTCATAGCTTCACGAAATTTGAGACGATCCTCTGCTTTATCAATGGCTTCATGCGTTGCCCCGATCATTTCTACATGGTATTGTTCTAACACCCCTTCACGCGCCAAATCCAACGCACAATTTAATGCGGTTTGACCGCCCATTGTCGGCAGCAATGCGTTAGGACGTTCCTTGTCGATAATCTGAGCAACAGTTTTCCATTCAATGGGTTCGATGTAGGTTGCATCTGCCATATTGGGATCGGTCATGATGGTAGCGGGATTGGAATTCACCAAGATGACCCGGTAACCTTCTTCTTTTAATGCTTTACACGCCTGCGCGCCCGAATAGTCAAATTCACAGGCTTGCCCGATGACGATGGGCCCTGCACCGATAATAAGTATGCTGCTAATGTCTGTACGTTTTGGCATGATGTCATTGTCCTAGGAACTAGGGGCTAGATGAACGTTGTCTAGTGTGTAGTTGCTAGGCGGATATTTTATCGCAAAATGCCATTGATTTGGGCAATTCTGTCATCTGAACGCTAATTCACTTAATTCTCATTCTAAAATCCCGATTCAGACAAAAAAATATCTACATCCATCAAAAAAATTTATCACTGTAATCCCCGCCTGACAAAATAAAGCCATTTTCTGCTATAATTCTCCCTGCATTCTCCATCGCACTATAATTGTATGAAACTTCCAGAAATTGAAATCGCACCAATGAAGGCGGAATTGATTGGAATAAAAGCGGCGATTATGAAAAATATGCAATAATTTTGAACCTGTTAAATGATTGAAATCTGACAGATTTACTCGCTGAAAATTTATTGAGAGGGTATTGCAATGATTCAACAACTTGAGATTGAAAATTTCCGCTGTTTTGGCAAATCCACCTTGTCAGGCTTTGAACGGGTGAATCTCATCGGCGGACAGAAACTTGAGGCTCGTTACCAAGTTCCGCTTGGTAATGCGTGTTTTTCAAGCTCTGCTTGACGATTCTACCCACACGAAGCAGAGCTTCTCGACAGGCATTACCAAGTTGAACTTGGTAACGAGCCTAAATCGAGTATTTTGGTTATTTTGAGAGGAGTTTATTGAGGGTGTCCGTAAAAACCTGCAGTGCATCCTTAAATGTAGGAATGGTATTTGCGTAAACCATATCTTGAACAAATTTTTCATATTGCGCTCGCAAATCTTCATTTTGTTTAGCATACGATAACGCATTCAACATTTCACCTTTTGGATCAATGAGAAACCGCTGATATTGATTTTTAAAATCTTCAGCATCTTTTTCGATCACTTTCATCAGCAATATAGAAAGTTCATCAATATTTTCAATCAGCTCTGGATGTTTAGCAAGAATTTGATGTACATCATAAAGGTGTCTTACTAACTCATTATCTTCTGAGCTAAGATTTACGTCTGTTTTTGACAATTTCATTGCCAATCTTCTTGGGAATGAAACCAATTTTTCTACCAACGCCTGATTTAAAGAAATACACTCAATTTCAATTTCTTCAACCGGAAATGGCAGTGAAAGTTGATGTTTTAGCAATAATTGATTGAATAATGTTCCAAATCTAAGAAATTGGGTCGGATGATTTATTTCTGCATACGTAAGTTCAATTTTAAGTTCCGGACGCAGGGAGTCCACATATTGCCATCACCAAAAGATTGAATTAATTGAGATTCAATGCGAAGTGCTGATTTAGTTAAACCCTTTTTTACCACGATTTTAAAATCGACATCTTCAGACATCCGTTCTAATAGGTTGTAAGCCTTTGATAAACAAGTTCCGCCACAAAATACTAATTGAAAAGTATCCTCTTGCGTGGATAAAATACTTCGGATCGCCTCGACAACAAAAATATCCTTCTCCAGCACATAACTTTCAAGCGTTTGATATTCCGCAGCAAAATCTTGTATTGCCTCAGCCAACTCATCTGAAATACATTTTTTGCCATGAATTGCTTGAATAGACTCTCTCATTTCTTACTGTTTCATTTAGAACTGTTTTCATAACGCACGATTTTATCTCCAAATCCAATTCGGCGGGAGATTTGAGCGCGACCCACATTAATCACTGTTGCCATTGGTAGTTGTGTTGTTTTACCCGCCATATAGGCTTGCGCAGATTGTCCTAATGTGGCATTTATTCCAAGTTTTGCAAGGGCTGTTAATGCCGTTTCGGTTAAAGATGCCACAGGAATTGGGCGACCCGTTAAACTTGAAATTTTTGTCTTGACGTATATGCCGCGCCCCGCTTTAATCAAGCAGCCCTGTTTGACGAGATTATATAATGCTTTTCCGATTGTGCTCGAACTTTTCCCAAAAGATTCAAAATCTTTGCGCACAAACACCTTTTGTGATTCCTGTTGTATCCAATTGTCAATACGAACTTGAAGAGAAAGTAAGGGTCTCATATTAGCTAACCTATCAGAAAATTCAAAAGATTATTTTATCCAAAAATTAGCATGAGATGTGAAACACGCTCAACAGGTTCAAAATTTTTTTTCAGACTCGTTACCAAGTTCTGCTTGACGAATTTTAAACATCACGAAGCAGAGCTTCTCGGCAGGCATTCCCACTCCGGAGAACTTGGTAACGAGCCTAAAATCCCGGTTCAGACAAAAAATCTCTTCCCCTATCAAAAATTTTTATCAATACAATTCCCGCCTCACAGAATCAAGCCATTTTCTGCTATAATTCGCGTCGTATTCTCCATCGCGTCGCATTGATTGGTTATCGTGCCAAACGATTGATTTACAACTTATCGTCACATTCGGTAAGTCTTCCCGCGTACTGCAAAACGGTATGTTGCTCAAAATATTTAACCGATATTGACCCTCCAAAGGAAAATTTATGGCAGAAAATCAAGACCTCGACCCCCAAGAAACGCAAGAATGGCTTGATGCCTTAGACAGCGTGCTTGCTCAGGAAGGACCCGAACGGGCGTATTTTATTCTGGAAAAACTGATAGATGTCGCTCGTCGTTCCGGCACTTATTTCCCCCATAGCGCAAATACTGCGTATGCCAACACCATTCCCCGCCATTTAGAAGAACATACCCCCGGCGATCCAGAAATCGAGTGGAAATTGCGCTCGTTTATCCGTTGGAATGCGCTGGCAATGGTCATTCAAGCCAACCGGATCAGCACCGAATTGGGCGGGCATATTGCGACATTTGCCTCTTCTGCGACACTCTATGATGTTGGTTTTAATCACTTTTTCCACGCCAAATCTCCCAATCACGGCGGCGATCTCATCTATTTTCAAGGACATTCTGCCCCCGGCATTTATGCCCGCGCCTATTTAGAAGGTCGGTTGACTGAAGAACAATTGCAGAAATTCCGCCAAGAAGTCAACGGTGGTGGGCTGCCCTCCTATCCTCACCCTTGGTTAATGCAAGATTTTTGGCAATTTCCAACCGTATCAATGGGTTTGGGACCCCTCACTGCGATTTATCAAGCACGGTTCATGCGCTATTTGCACGACCGGGGCTTAATCAACGCAGAAAATCGCAAAGTTTGGGCGTTCATTGGCGACGGTGAAACGGATGAACCGGAAACGATGGGGGCAATTGGGCTGGCGGCGCGGGAAAAATTGGACAATCTGATTTTTGTCGTAAATTGTAATTTACAGCGGTTAGACGGGCCCGTGCGTGGCAATGGGCAAATTATTCAAGAATTGGAAGCCGAATTTCGTGGCGCAGGCTGGAATGTCATCAAAGTGATTTGGGGTTCATTGTGGGACCCGCTGTTCGCAATGGACACTAAGGGCTTGATGCGGCAACGAATGGAGGAATGCGTCGATGGCGAATATCAAAATTTCAAAGCCAAGGGCGGCAAATACACCCGTGAGAACTTTTTTGGCAAATATCCTGAATTGAAGGCGATGGTTGCCAACATGAGCGATGATGACATTTGGCGACTCAATCGTGGGGGGCATGATCCGCACAAAATTTATGCCGCGTATGCCGCTGCGATGAAACATACTGGACAACCGACTGTTATTCTTGCGAAAACGGTCAAGGGTTACGGCATGGGCGAGGCGGGCGAAGGGCAGAATATCACGCATCAACAAAAGAAAATGGGCGAAGATTCCCTGCTCAAATTCAAAGAACGCTTCAATATTCCCATTCCTGACGAAAAAATTGCGGAAGTGCCATTTTACAAACCGCCCGCTGAAAGTCCGGAAATGCAGTATTTACACGAACGTCGCAAGGCTTTAGGCGGCTATATTCCACAACGCGAACGCAATGCGCCTCCATTGGAAGTGCCTGAAATCAGTACGTTTGACAGCTACTTGCAATCCAGTGGCGACCGGGAACTGTCAACGACAATGGTTTTTGTACGCATTTTAACCGCCTTGACTCGTGACAAAAAAATTGGTGCGCATATTGTGCCAATTGTGCCTGACGAAGCCCGTACTTTTGGCATGGAAGGCTTGTTCCGCCAATTGGGAATTTATTCCTCAGTGGGACAATTGTATGAGCCGCAAGATGCTGATCAACTGATGTATTATCGTGAAGATAAAAAAGGTCAGATTTTAGAAGAGGGTATCAACGAAGCGGGTGCGTTTTCCTCGTGGATTGCTGCGGGAACTTCGTACAGTTCGCACGGTATCAATATGATTCCCTTCTATATTTTCTACTCGATGTTTGGCTTCCAACGGATTGGCGATCTCGCATGGTTAGCTGGGGATATGCAAACACGCGGCTTTTTAATCGGTGGCACGGCAGGACGTACTACTTTAGCCGGTGAGGGATTGCAGCATCAGGACGGACACAATTTAATCACTGCGGGCAACATTCCGAATTGTATTTCGTATGATCCGGCGTTTTCGTATGAAATGGCAATTATTCTGCACAGCGGCTTGACCAGAATGTATAAGAATCAAGAAAATATATTCTACTACATCACCGCGATGAATGAAAATTATGTTCATCCCGCGATGCCAGAAGGTGTGGCGGAAGGAATTGTTAAAGGCTTGTATTTGTTCAAAGAAGGCGCAAAACAAGAACTGAGAGTGCAACTTTTGGGCAGCGGTACAATTTTGCGCGAAGTGATTGCCGCGGGCAGTTTATTGGCGGAAGACTTCGGTGTCGCAGCAGACATCTGGAGCGCGCCCAGTTTCAATGAGTTACGGCGGCAAGGGGAAGAAATTCGACGCTGGAATTTGTTACATCCGGAAGAATCCCCCAAAACCTGCTACGTGCGTGAATGTTTACAAGGTCGTTCGGGTCCCGTGATTGCCGCGACGGACTACGTGAAAACCTATGCCGAACAAATTCGCTCTTGTGTGCCAAATCCCTATTACACTTTGGGAACGGACGGTTTTGGACGCAGCGATACCCGTAAACAATTGCGCCGTTTCTTCGAGGTTGACCGCTATTTTATCGCCGTGACTGCGTTAAAAGGCTTGGCTGATATGGGTAAAATCCCCGCCAGCAAGGTGACGGAAGCCATTCAAAAATATGGTATTGACGCTGACAAACCCAATCCGGCACGCGCTTAAGGAGACTTTAACATGGCAATTCAAGAAATTAAAGTCCCTGACATCGGCAATTTTAAAGACGTTCCTATCATTGAAATCATGGTCAATGTGGGCGATAGTGTCAACGTTGAACAAGGGTTAATTGCGCTGGAAAGCGACAAAGCCACAATGGAAGTACCCTCTTCTGCCAGCGGTATCGTCAAAGAATTGAAAGTTAAAATTGGCGATAAAGTTTCCGAAGGTTCAGTGGTTTTATTGATGGATGTGTCCACCGACGTAGTCGCGCCAAAAGCTGAGGAAAAACCGTCAGTTGTCGCACCTGCTCCGGTGTCTGCTCCTGTCAGTCCGCCCTCAGTTCCTACTCCAGTACAAGCCTCGTCAACTATGGGGATACAAGCGGGCAATGATTCGGATTCGTTGATTTTACAACCCGCTGTCAGTTCGCCGCCGCCGTTGGTCAATGTGCGTGGTGATCGACCTCATGCCGGTCCAGCCGTGCGTAAATTTGCCAGAGAATTGGGCGTGGATTTAACCAAGGTCAAGGGCAGTGGGCGTAACGGGCGGATTTTAAAGGAAGATGTGCAAGCTCACGTCAAACAAGTGATGCTGGAAGGTTCAGTGCCTACCTTGGGATCAGTGCGTGGTGGGGGCATGGGGATTCCAGAAATTCCTGAGATTGATTTCAGCCAATTTGGTACGATTGAAACGGTGCCATTGAAGCGGATTCAAAAGATTTCTGGCGCAAGTCTGCATCGCAGTTGGTTAAATGTGCCGCATGTCACGCAATTTGACGAAGCAGATATCACGGAATTAGAGCAGTTTCGCAAAGAATTGGGCGTAGAAGCGGAGAAACGTCAAGTTAAAGTCACGATGTTGGCATTTTTACTCAAAGCCAGTGTCGCGGCACTTAAACAATTCCCAACGTTCAATGCTTCGCTTGATGTCAGCAAGGAAAATCTGATTCTCAAGCAATATTATCATATTGGGGTTGCAGTTGATACGCCGAATGGCTTGATGGTGCCGGTGATTCGAGATGTCAATTTCAAAGGTTTGTTTGATTTGGCGGATGAACTGGGCAAAATCAGCAAAAAAGCCCGTGACGGTAAATTGTCGCCAGCGGAAATGCAAGGGGCTTCGTTTACCATTTCGAGTTTGGGCGGCATTGGTGGCACGGGATTCACACCGATTGTCAATGCGCCGGAAGTGGCAATTTTGGGCGTGTCGAAATCGAAAATTCAACCTGTGTATCAAGATGGGCAATTTGTGCCACGTTTAATCATTCCGTTTTCAATTTCGTATGATCACCGCGTGATTGATGGGGCAGCCGCTGCTCGTTTTAGCAGTTATCTGAGTTTTATTTTGTCGGATGTTCGGCGGTTATTGCTATAATTTGCAAAAGTGTCGGGAAAGGATGCCCGGCTTAAATTGGAATTTAATATGAATACTCAAATTGATGTTGATGAAAATTTACTCAATCAAGTCATTACGTTAGGACAATGTGCGAGTAAGGAAGAAGCTGTCATGCTTGCTTTACAAGAATTTATCCGTCATCGCAAACAACGAGAAATTATCAAGTTATTTGGTACGTTAGACCCTGATGACGAACAAGCACATTTTAGAAATAAAAAGGTTGTTTTGGGAGTCATGGAGGGCGCATTTTCCGTTCCTGACGATTTTGACCGAGCCTTGCCGGAATTTGTTGAAGATGCTTTTTATTTGGAATGTAAACAAGCAAAAGATGAAAATGAATTTTTGAATGAAGCGGAAACTCAAGAATTTATCAAGAGTTTGGTGTGATATGACCTGAAATAGTAGGTTGCTAGTTGTACAATTTCACTATAACATGCTTTATAACATGCTTTATACCTTTTAAATATTAAATTATGTAGCCCACCTAACTTCGACACAAGCATCTATTTCGTACCGACAGATAGAATAAGATGGGCAGAACATAAGTCCTCTTCACTAAAAAACTACCTACTAGGATTATACTGCTCTTCTAGTGCTTCTTTTAGGAGAGACTCTAACCCCTTCACAGATATAAGTGTGGAAGTACCATTCTGATTCTCTACTCGTTCAGTTCGATCTACCATAACATCACTAACATGGGTTAAATGAATTGATTGATCGAAAGTGGTTAACAGTTTTGTGGATGTGTACAAAAATGAAAACAAACATTTTTTTATTACCTTTTTATCTTGTATTACCACATCTACATCGAGCTGTCTTAGAGTAAGGAAGCCTTGTTCCAAAAAAACATGTGCTTCTTTTATCATTCCCGCACGAAGTTGTGTTGATAAATCTTTCAAAATAGATGGTAAGATGATGTTAGCTGCAATAGAAGCTGTTTTACCTGTTGATATATCATCTTCACCAGCATTGTCTGTGTCAGCAAGAGGAACAAATCGATTGCCCTCAATTATAAAACAGGCTACTGCTGAATTAAGCGTAGTATCATTCGCAAATTTCTGCATTTTCAATTTCAACCGAGCAACAGACATAGGTAACTCCTTTTTTGATTTAAAAAAACTAAACATCGGGCTTCCCATTGCGGATAGAGATAGGTTCGTTCTTAGGTAACAACGGTAACAACATCAATATACCATTCTGTGGTTTTCCAACAGAATTTTTCGTACCCAAATAATATCCACTTGGAAGTGTAAAACGTTCAATACAGTTCGGAGGCAGTAATTCCCAGTTATCAGTTGAATCAATTAACTTTAGAGCAGAATTATCTCGAATAATCTGTTGAGACACTGACACATTTTCATATATATTGCCGTCGGCAAGAGAATTAGAAGGCAGAATGAGCTTTGTAGGAATTTTTATTGCTCGATGAATAATCCCAATTGCACCTTCGCCTATTCGATAACAAAGTTCACTATACCATTCGATAGTCGATTTATCCAAATATTCAACGATTTGTTCATCAGCTTGAATATTTTTCTTTAGTTTGACTAATTGAGCCGATACTTTTCCGAGACCAAATATATCGTGTACTTTGATATCAATACTTGGGGTAAAATTTATGTTTACTGCTAAAAAGGGAGCATTTTGTCCTCTACCTTTAAGATACTCAGGCGAAACTATCACTGTATTTTTGCTGTTATCTATGTCGTTAGGTAATTCTAAAATAGAACGGTTCATTTTATTGTATCCACAAAATCTAACACAATTCAAAGATCATGTTTGCCAATTCAAGAACTCAACGTAAGTGTTGCTAACCAATCCAACTTTGAATTATAATAGCTCATTATTATATTGGATAACAGCCCGCAGAATTACTCTTTCTTATCACTTTTAAGGAACATTCTGT
>DYNO01000292.1 GCA_020721025.1 Thiomargarita sp.
TTTTTAAACTTTACTTTTTTACTGAGTTTGAAGATGTCAAATCGGTTCTATAAGCTATAATTAGGTTAGGATGTTTGAAGCGGGCTTTAAGGGTAAGGAATTCACAAAGTTTACTTATCTAACTAGGGTTAAGGCATCGTCGATAATATCCTGTTTTTCATGGATGAGCGATTGCTGTAGCATTCTTGCCACGCAATCATTTTCGTGATTTCAGTTCAGTTAAATGGATTTTGAGTGACTGAAGCAATTGACAAATGTCAATATCATCTCCACTTGGGTATATTCAACTATAGATAAGGTCAATACGATGAGACTTACAACAAAAGGTCGTTATGCAGTTACCGCGATGTTAGATTTGGCAATTCACCGTGATCAAGGTTCAATCACATTGTCAGACATTTCGCAACGCCAAGGAATTTCGTTGTCTTATTTAGAACAATTATTTTCCAAACTGCGCAAGAATGGTTTGGTTGACAGTGCACGTGGACCGGGCGGTGGTTATCGTTTGAGTCGGGGTGCTGAACTGATTTCTATTGCAGACGTGATTGTTGCGGTTGATGAAACAGTCGATGCCACACGTTGCAAGGGCTTGAAAAACTGCCAAGATGAAAAAGGTTGTCTGACTCATGAATTGTGGACAGAGTTAAGCCAACAAATTTGTCACTTCCTCAAGGGTATCAGCTTGGCGAATGTGATTGACAGACATAACCAAGGTGCCAAAATCCCAGCCGATAATTCTGGCGTGGGCGTGCGTTGCGAAGAAATCTTTTCCAAAGAAAAACTGAAGCAAAGCATGGGTAAATAGTTTTAAAATAAGTAGGTATTTAGTGGGCACTTGATGTCCCTAAATACCTGCTGATTTCTCCCCTCGTCCGTTCAAGCATCAAATCGCGCATCTTATCCTATCAATCTGATATACTATGAATTTGACACCTCATGGTAGCTGGAGCTTCGACTATGCACTTAAACTTACCAATTTACTTGGACTATTCCGCCACCACGCCCGTCGATCCCCGCGTTGCTGAACAAATGATGCACTATTTGACCTTGCAAGGTAAATTCGGTAATCCTGCCTCCCGTTCTCATAAATTTGGGTGGGAAGCAGAGCAAGCCGTCGAAACTGCGCGTGAACAGGTGGCAGCACTCATTCATGCGGATGCGAAAGAAATTGTTTGGACTTCCGGCGCGACAGAGTCTAATAATTTAGCACTCAAGGGGGTGGCGCATTTTTATCAGAAAAAGGGAAAACATCTGGTCACGTCGAAAACCGAGCATAAAGCCGTGTTAGATACGTGTCGTGCGCTAGAAAAAGAAGGGTTTGAAGTCACTTATCTCGATCCTGAACCGACGGGATTGATTGATTTAGACAAATTAGCGGCTGCCATTCGTCCCGATACCCTTTTAGTCAGTCTGATGCACGTCAATAACGAAATCGGCGTGATTACCGATATTGCTGCCATTGGGCAACTGACTCGTTCAAAAGGCGTGTTATTTCATGTCGATGCCGCGCAAAGTGCCGGTAAAATTCCTATTGATTTGACTCAGATGCAAGTCGATTTGATGTCATTTTCTGCTCACAAAGCGTATGGTCCCAAGGGAGTTGGCGCGTTATACGTGCGTCGTAAGCCCAAAGTACGCTTAGAACCAATGATTCACGGCGGCGGACATGAACGTGGCTTGCGGTCGGGAACGTTGGCAACGCATCAATGTGTCGGCATGGGCGAAGCTTTTCGGATTGCGCGGGAAGAAATGGGCAGTGAAACGATACGACTCAAACAATTGCGAGATAAATTGTGGGACGGTATCAAGGATATGGAACAAATTTTCATCAATGGCGACCTGACGCAACGCATTCCCGGCAACTTAAATATCAGTTTTAATTTCGTTGAAGGCGAATCCTTGCTCATGGGCTTGCGAGATTTGGCGGTTTCCTCCGGTTCTGCTTGCACTTCCGCGACCTTAGAACCATCCTACGTGTTGCGGGCTTTGGGACGCAGTGATGAATTAGCTCATAGTTCAATTCGTTTTACGCTGGGACGTTTTACCACCGAAGCCGATATTGATTATGCCATTCCATTGATTCGTAAAGAAGTCAGCAAATTGCGCGAATTATCGCCATTATGGGACATGTATCAAGAAGGCATTGATTTAAGTACAATTCAGTGGACAGCGCATTAAATAAAAATTGTTTGAACAACGAATGACCCCCATATTTACCCAGTCTGACTGTCATAATAAAACAAGTTAACGTCATCATGGAGAAAAATCATGGCATATTCGGATAAAGTATTGAATCATTACGAAAACCCTTGCAACGTTGGGGTGCTGGACAAAGAGGATAATTCCGTTGGCACCGGCATGGTGGGCGCGCCGACATGTGGGGACGTGATGCGATTGCAGATTAAAGTCAACGAACAAGGCGTGATTGAAGATGCGAAATTTAAAACTTACGGTTGCGGTTCCGCCATTGCATCGAGTTCCTTGTTGACAGAATGGGTTAAGGGTAAAACGTTGGATCAAGCCGCGTCGATTAAAAATACAGAAATCGCGGAAGAACTTGCCCTGCCACCGGTAAAAATTCATTGCAGCGTGTTGGCGGAAAGTGCCATTAAAGCTGCGGTGGATGATTACAAGAAAAAACAGCAAGTTAATTGAAAATTCATTCTACTTTTTTCTCAGGAGCAGCGGGCGAATTGGCTTTGCACTGGATTTGGTATTTAGCGCACATTTTCGCCTCAAGTTGCTCCCCATGAAAATTGAGTTTATTTACTCTCTCCACAATTTGTTTGCTCCGTGCATTAACCTCTGTCATCGCATCCAAGATCGTTGTTCCATTGCCCGTGATGGTGTTTACCGCGTAAGATAAAAAACTAACTGCATTTCCGTAACTTACTTCGTATTTAACAGCAAAATCATATACAGATTCAGTAACATCCCGAACTTCTTTTATAAATTCAATTACTTCAGGATCAGCTTTCTTATAGAACCGATTTGACATCTTCAAACTCAGTAAAAAAGTAAAGTTTAAAAA
>DYNO01000103.1:0-5242 GCA_020721025.1 Thiomargarita sp.
TTCCGGTATAAACCTGTTTGGTTTGGTTTTAAAGATGTCAAACCGGTTCTATATTCCAACCAAGTGCATAAAGACTATATGCAACGCTCCAAAATTCAAATGGTAGTGAGTTCCTTGGAGCAACTTAAATCCCCAGTAGAAAGCTTTTATGCGACGCAACGCGCTTGCCCCACACCAATGCAAATAGGGGCGGTGACTTCCGACAGATATGTGGCAAATATCCTGCTCAACAGTAGCAATGGAGGAATATGTATCTACACCGCTGTGTTAAACACCAACATGGGTTTTACTGCCAATACCACGCTGGGATTAGCCTATCTCATTCAATCAAATACTTGGAGTTGTAAAAATAGGGATACCGCGACTACCCTGATTGATCCCATTTATCTGCCCTCTCGGTGCAAAGACTAATGCTCCGTCCTGCTCAAGAAAATCTTGTTATTGCTGTTTTTGGCTGGTCGGTTTTTTGGCGATAGGGGTTTATCTGCACGAAACACTGGATCGGATACATAAATCTTGCTGAATCAGAATGCACCGAATTTTAGAATTTCCAGAATCAAAACCGAGACAAGATGCTAAAATGGCGTGGTTGAGGTCGTAAAATTTCACTAAAATAGTGTGATAAAAAATCTATTTCAAATAAAACAAAGACTTTCTTGTTCTACTGCTCACGACTCAATATCATCAAACTTTGCATTTAAACTCTCTTTATCATTCAAGTTGTTATGCCAAAAAACCGTTTTGTTCTTAAAGATGCCGCCTCTGAATATCGCATGTTTTCAAGCCGCATCGTTATTGCTTTGACCTTCATCATTTTAGCTTTTGGATTAATTATTGCGCGTGCAGTGTATTTACAAGTGATTAATCATGAAAAATACATCACATTGTCAGAAAACAATCGCTTAAAAATTCTGCCTGTCGCGCCCGCACGAGGATTAATTTACGATAAAAATGGCGTATTGTTGGCTGAAAATCGTATTTCCTATAGTTTAGAAGTGGTGCCTGAACAAGTGGGACATTTAGAAACCTCATTATCTCAGTTACGTGAAGTGATAACGATAGATGATGATGATATTGCTCGATTTAAACGGGCGATGAAACAAAAACGTCCCTTTGATCCCGTCACCCTGCGTTATCGTCTTACCGAAGATGATATTGCCAAGTTTTCAGTACAACGTTATCGATTTCCCGGAGTTGATGTTGTGTCGAATTTGAGTCGAATTTATCCTTTGGGATCAATTGGTGTCCATGCGTTGGGCTACGTGGGGCGGATCAGTGAGAAAGAATTTGAAACTTTACAAAAGAGCGATTACTTAGGTAATGATTATATTGGTAAAACAGGGATTGAACGTTTTTATGAGAGCGATTTGCGCGGCAAGGTAGGTATTCGACAAGTAGAAACCAATGTGCAGGGACGAGTGGTGCGAGTGTTAGAACGTAGCCCTTCTGAGCCGGGGCAAAATTTGTATCTCAATATCGACATGTCTTTTCAGAACTATGTAGAGAGTTTAATTAAAGATCAACAGGCTGCAATTGTTGCCATCGAACCTGCGACGGGTGCCATCTTGGCTCTAGCGAGTATGCCAAATTACGACCCTAACCTATTTGTCAATGGGATTGATGTTAAAACTTACAAGGAGTTACGAGAATCCACCCAACGTCCGCTCTATAATCGGGCTGTACATGGCAGTTATCCGCCGGGTTCAACGATTAAGCCATTTGTTGGATTGGCAGGTTTGGAATATGGAGTTCGCACCGAGAATAGCCGGACGTGGTGTTCTGGGGCATATCGCCTACCAGGGCAGAAACATCGTTATCGTTGTTGGAAGCGCAGCGGGCATGGCAGTATGAATTTATTTCATGCCATCGAACAATCTTGTGACGTGTATTTTTACGATTTAGCCCTTGATTTGGGAGTAGATCGCCTTGCCACCTTCATGAATCGTTTCGGATTTGGTAAACTCACAGGCATTGATCTCAAAGGGGAATCTTCAGGATTGATGCCCTCGCGGGAATGGAAGCGTGCGCGTTTCAAACGTGATTGGTTTTCTGGTGAATCCATTATCACCGGGATTGGACAAGGCTATTGGTCAGCAACACCTCTACAATTAGCAGTTGCAACTGCAACCTTGAGTATGCGAGGTAAATATCGACAACCGCGCATTGTTTTTACTGTTGATAACGCCAATATTAATGAATCTGATGTCATTCATTCCGTGCCACAAGCCAATATTACGGTGAAAGATGAAAAATTTTGGGACACGGTTATTTCAGGGATGCGGGCAGTCGTGCAAGGTAATAATGGGACAGCACGCAAGGTAGGGCGCGGGGCGCGTTATCTCTTTGCTGGGAAAACGGGAACAGCACAAGTGATTGCAATTAAACAAAATGAACGTTACGATGCACGACGCATTGCCAAAAAATTTCATGATCACGCACTATTTATTGCATTTGCACCAGTGGAAAATCCACAAATAGCCCTCGCGGTGGTGGTCGAAAATGGGGGCGGAGGAAGTAAGACTGCTGCACCTATTGCGAGGAAAATCATGGATTATTATCTATTGCCCCGTTTAGGGTTAAATAAAAAATAACTTGTTTTTTCAGTCAATCGTTCAGACAGTTTTTTATAATCATCTCTGAAATCAAATAGTTGAAATCGAAAGAAGTTTTAAAACTGTCCGAACTGTCGAGCAAGATCACTTGAAAAGTTATTGATCGGAAGTGAAAAAAATGTTATTCCTACGCTCAAACCTGCTGCACCCAAGTGCTCCGTCCTGTACCGATCATTTTTTCTTATGAGATGCCAGTACAGCATAAGCAAAGCTAATATCTTATATTTATTAATAAAATAGCCTACCGCCACCGCCATCAGCAACAAGAAAGACAACAAAATAGAAAAAATACGTTTCATAATCAACTCCAGTTATAATAACGAACGATAGGAATATCATGCTCGTTACCAAGTTCAGAGGCTGTAAAATAACCTCATTTTTTTGATTTTCTGTTATGTAAAATCAACAACTTACAAGTCAGAAATTGTCAATTTTGGGAGTTCTTTTACAGCCTCTGAACTTGGTAACGAGTTTAAAAAACTAATCTGCATTTGTTGGGACGGAAGATCAGCAATGTTCAACCGTGTTCAGCAGAAATGTAACAGAAGCGCGTCAACAGCATGTATTTCCTGTAAAATCACAATAACCAAAGGAGAATGAAATGATAGAAATTCGTATTCATGGGCGGGGGGGGCAGGGCAATGTAGTCGCGGCATATTTATTGGCGATGGCAGCGTTTGAAGAACAACGTTATGGGCAGGCATTTCCCAATTTTGGTGCAGAACGTCGGGGCGCGCCAGTGATGGCATTTGTGCGAATCAGTGATAAACCCATTCGCCGTCGTAATCAAGTATTGCATCCAAAATTCCTGATTATTCAAGATCAAGCATTATTGCATATTCACGGCGTGCTTGATGGAATTGTGGCACAAGGCTGCATGTTGGTTAATTCTACTGTCGGTAGCGATGAATTGAGTCAACAATTTGGTTTAGATATTGTCAGTATTCCCGCCACCAGTTTAGCCAAACAAATTCTCGGTCGTCCTGTGCCGAATACCGCTTTACTTGCTGCATTTCTCGGCTTGACCGGGATGTTAACGCAAGAATCACTTGCCAAGGTATTGCAAAAACGCTTCAAAGGGGCAACGTTAGAAAAAAATCTCAAATTGATTGAAGCCGCGATTGATATGGTACCACTAAATCACTGGAATAAGGAAACCGCCCATGTTGCAACCGCTTGAAGGTTCACAAGCCATTGCGCAGGCTGTGGCATTATGTCGTCCCCAAGTCATCGCCGCCTATCCAATCACGCCACAAACGCATATCGTTGAAAATATTTCTAAATTGGTTGCCGATGGAACGTTACAGTGTGAATTTATCAGTGTTGAAAGCGAATTTTCCGCAGCATCGGTGGTCTTGGGCGCGGCAATGGCGGGTTCACGCGCCTATACTGCCAGTGCATCACAGGGAATTTTATTGATGGCAGAAGTGCTGTTTAACATTGCGGGAATGCGGGTTCCCATCGTGATGACCTGTGCTAATCGTGCGATTTCCAGCCCATTATCCATCTGGAATGATCAACAAGATTCAATGTCGGTGCGCGATGCCGGTTGGATACAACTGTATTGTGCGGATAATCAAGAAGCGGTGGATACCACAATTCAAGCCTACAAAATTGCGGAGCGCACCGAATTGCCCGTGATGGTGTGTGTGGATGGCTTCATTTTGACCCACACGTTAGAAGCGATTGATGTGCCGACGCAGGCTCAAGCCGATGAATTTTTACCCCCATTTCAATTCAAACGTTCTCTCGATCCCCGCCATCCCTTGAGTTTTGGCACATTGGTTTCCCCAGATTTTTACACGGAAGCGCGTTATTCCCATCATCAAGCCCTGCTCAAGGCAGAAACAGAAATTTTATTTGCCGACCAACAATGGGCAGCAATTACGGGACGACGTTGTGGCGGATTGCTAAAAGTCGAAGGGCATCCTGACGCAAAAATTGCAATTCTCACCATCGGTTCGGTGTTGGGCACCTTGCAGGCTGCTTTGGATGAATTTCCGCCAGAACAACCCGTAAAACTGATCAAATTGCGTTGTTTCAGACCTTTTCCCGTAGAAGCATTAAAAACTGCGTGCGAAAATTTGACCGATGTGATTGTTTTAGAACGGGCATTTTCACCGGGGGGCGGGGGAATTGTGGGCTTAGAAGTATTGGCTGCATTAGCAGAATTACCCACCCCACCACGCGTTCACAGTTTTGCTGCCGGTTTGGGAGGACGAGATATTCCATTGAGTCTATTGGGAAAATTATTAGAAGCTGCGAAACGGTCTCAACATGAACGCTTTAGTATTATTGATGTGGAATTGAGTCGTTTGCCGGAAGAAGATCGATAAACAGGAAAAGGGCATAAATTCATGTAAGTATCGCCAACCGTCAAAACAGAGTTAGCCAGTGCAAGTCTGGGGTAGTACCACACAAGTCAGGATAATAAGAGAAAGCGAAGCGTCATACACCTTTAATTTCAAACAACTGTGGTGTGTATGGCACTGAGTCTATGTACCCTACGCAATTTCTAAAACATCGCTCTGAAGCCTTACTTGTGTGGCATTACCGAATTTTGCTGATCGGTAAAAATTTTGTGAAAATACCAATAGTTCATTAATTTCATGCAGTTACGTCAACCGTTC
>DYNO01000103.1:5342-7063 GCA_020721025.1 Thiomargarita sp.
AATTTTGTGAAAATACCAATAGTTCATTAATTTCATGCAGTTACGTCAACCGTTCAATGAAAATTTATCAACAGTCTGTTTAATAAAGATTTTACGATGATTTATTTGTAATGTGCGATAGTTCAGCAATGTCGTATGAATAGTTACTTGTTTTAAATAAATTTTTGAAATATGATTGCGTAACATGATTCATTCCTTATTTTAATGTCAAGTGGATAAACCGAGCTTTGTCTATCCACCTCGTTGAAAATTAACTCAATTCTCCATCATCCTCATCGAGTTCATCGTCCACTGGCAATTTCACATTCCTCGCAGGCACTATCGTCGAAATGGCGTGTTTATAAACCATCTGACTCACAGTATTTTTCAATAACACCACGAACTGATCAAACGATTCAATCTGTCCTTGTAGTTTAATCCCGTTCACCAAGTAAATCGCCACGGGGACACGTTCCTTGCGTAACACATTTAAAAAAGGGTCTTGTAATGATTGCCCCTTACTCATCAGTCTTCTCCATTTTTTATAATTATTGTAAGTTCATCCAACTTTGGCTATTATATCAATCTGTTGCTGTACCCAAGGCAAAATATACTGTGCAATTTGTGGCTGTTCACTGTCGAACCATTGCCCGCCCGATTCCGCACGCAACCATGTTAATTGTCGTTTTGCCAATTGCCGAGTCGCCGCGATGGCTGTTTCTGGTAAGGCTTCCTCGCTCAATTCCCCCTGCAAATATTGCCACACTTGCCGATACCCAACTGCGCGAATCGCCGGCAAATCTGCACTCAAATCTCCCCGTATAAACAAGCGTTTGACTTCCTCCAATAAGCCCATTTCTAACATCGAATAAAAGCGTTGTGTTATTTTAGCATGGAGTATCGCACGTTGCGTGGGGGAGAGAATAATTTTTATGACCGGATAATGCCATTGTTGGCTCTTTGTTGCGCGATACCATTGGCTCATGGTCTTGCCACTGACGAGATAGACTTCCAAAGCACGTTGGATTCGTTGCGGATCGTTGGGATGAATATTTTTAGCGGTTTCTGGGTCAATTTCAGTTAATCGCTCATGCAAAGTCTGCCAACCGAGTTGCATCGCTTCATCATTTAATCGCTCACGAATATCAGGATGAGCGGAAGGTAAATCAGATAACCCTTGTTGCAGACTGCGAAAATACAAACCGGTGCCACCGATGAGCAACGGAATTCGTCCAACCGCATGAATTTTTTCAATTTCTAACAACGCATCTTCACGAAATTGTGCCGCGGAATAGGGTTCACTGGGATCACGAATGTCGATTAGACGGTGAGGAAACTGCGTTAAAATTTCTGCCGCAGGTTTCGCAGTGCCAATGTTCATTTCTCGATAAACCATTGCAGAATCGACACTGATGATGTCGCAGGGTAAATGCTGCGCTAAATGAATGGCTAAATCGGTTTTCCCCGCCGCGGTTGGTCCCATCACAAAAATGCAGATTTTCATCAAATAGTTCAATTCCCGATATGACGGATAAGTTCCTGTGAGCGAAACAGTTGAATATGCCACTGAGATACTAATTCATTGATTTTGCAAGTGGGAGTACAAATTTAAATTTGCACTCCAAAGATGCACTGAGATGCTAATTCATTGATTTTGCAAGTGGGAGTACAAATTTAAATTTGCACTCAGTTGAATATGCCACTGAGATACTAATTCATTGATTTTGCAAGTGGGAGTACAA
>DYNO01000103.1:7163-11742 GCA_020721025.1 Thiomargarita sp.
TAATTCATTGATTTTGCAAGTGGGAGTACAAATTTAAATTTGCACTCCAAAGATGTTAACTGATTGAATTAAATCGAAATTACTTTAGTAAAAACAAGAAAGTGATCAGCACAAATATCGGCATAAGAATCAAAATAGAATAGATCATGTAGGTAAAGAAGTCGGGCATCTTATAACCCCATTCTTCTGCGATAGATTTCACCATGAAATTGGGCCCATTGCCAATATACGTTCCCGCACCCATGAACACCGAACCCAATGAAATTGCGACTAAAAATTCTGTCGTCACTCCCAAATGCGATAGATTTTCTGGGACAACATACACTGTTGGATTACTTGCAACCACCCCTTGCGCAACCGATAAAAAAGTGAGATAAGTCGGGGCGTTATCCAATACCGCAGACAATCCGCCGGTGTACCAGAAAAATTGCCATGCGTGGGTTAAACCCAACTCTTTACCGTGCATATTGAGATATTCTAACGCGGGAATCATGGCGATAAAAATCCCAATGAACAATGCGGCAACTTCAACAATGGGAGCGAAACTGAATTGATTTTTCTGACGCGTTTCAGCACTCAACGGCGAACTGAGCAATGACAGCACCGTGGCAGCTAACATCACATATTCTCGGAAAAATTGTCCCGCCCCTTCCGCCATCCCCCATTGTTGCAATTGTTCTGGCGTAATCAGCACCACTGCTGCTAACACAATGATTAACCAAAGAATATTTAATTTTCCCTTGATATTCATCGGTTGGCGCAATGTTTCATCAAATTTTAAGCTATTGGGGCTTTCTTTACGATAGGCAAGGGTATCCCAGATGAAGAAAATTGCGAGTAATAAACCGATTGCAGTCAGCCATTCCACCCACAATTGTAGCGTCCAGAAAAAGGGCACGCCTTTTAAATAACCTAAAAAAAGCGGAGGATCGCCGATGGGTAACAAGGAACCGCCGATGTTGCTGACGATGAAAATGAAAAATATGGGGATATGCGAGGTATTTTGACGTTCGCGATTGGTGCGTAATAACGGACGGATTAATAAAACACTTGCGCCAGTGGTGCCGATGAGGTTGGCTAAGACTGCACCGATGGCTAAAAATGAAGTATTGACTGTGGGGGTAGCTCGCAGGTCGCCTTCCAAATAAATGCCACCAGAAATCACAAATAGTGCGAAAAGGAGCGAAATAAACGCAAAATAGTCTTTTAAACTGTGGATGACAGGATGCCACTCATTAAGGCTATAAAACAGCCAGAGAACTGGGAGTGACCAAAACATCGCAATGAGAAATTTGTTAAAATTGCTTTCCCATAACTTACCTAAAATGCTGTGTGGAAAATTGGTCGCCATGAAGGACATCACCCCCATCGTCAGCAATAAACCGACAAAGGGTATAATCCATTGAATTAGCAAATCTAAATGGGTTGTGGCACCACCAGAAGCGTGAACATCAGGAACAATTAAATAACAAAGTAACGTGAGCGGGGCATATTTTCTTAATAACATTGTGAGATTATCTCATCTTATAAAAACAACGATTATGACACAAGCGCGTCCAAACGAATGGCTAAAGCAGAATTCACAAAATTGACAGAATGTTTGTTGCTTTCAAATACACCCACCCCACCTCAATGATAGACTTCTTGCAAAAGCTCGTTATTGAGAATTTTAGCTATTATAAATCAATAGATTGACTTTAGTGATGCAACAGGTCTAACATATTCGTTGCGAAGACTTGATGTACAATAAACTAAATGTTAGAATGTCCTGATGTTTCTAGTGAAGATTGACACTGTAGCGATTTCAAATCACGAAATACCATCTAACGCAATGAAATAGAAGGAGAAAAAATGTTAATGTGGATTGCATTACTTACAGTGATTGTAATGTTGGGCGCGGCAGTGGCGGTGCTGACTTTGGAAAACTACCTTGCAGCGGTGGTTGCGGCATCGGTGGTTTCGCTAGGGCTTTCAGTATTATTTACCCTGTTACAAGCCCCAGATGTCGCATTGGCGGAAGCGGCGGTCGGGGCGGGTTTAAGTAGCGTGATTTTTGCTTTGGCTCTGAGACGTATGGAATTGTGGAAAATCAAATAATTGATAACTCATTGAAGTTGCATTAATAAATTTCTGATCGCATCATCTTCATTGCCTATTTCGCCGCTCAGTTTTGGGATTTCAGTTTCTGGAGTCAATTCCTTGAGAACACCCCAAGCAGTTTCACTCATCAGAGCAAGGTCAGCACTTTTTTGATACATTTTAGCCCGTTCAGTCAATTTATCAAGCAAAGCCGAGATTTTTTGTGAAAAGGTCATCAATTTTAACTCTAGTTCAACCTCTTGAGTAAATAATTTTTCCCACAAAGCCTGCTCAGTGGCATAGACCGTAGATAAATCGACCCGTTCACTTGATCCCATTGCCGGCGCATAAAGTTTCACATTTTTCTGAGCTTTATCACGATAGCCCTGAGTACGTTGTTTTAACAAGCGAATTTCTTCCAATTCTTGCTGATGAGTGCGAGTTGTGGATGCGTGCAAAGCAATTAAGCGATGATAAATTTTTGCCAAATTCATTAAATTGATGATAACTTCCGGCATCATTGGCTTAACATCTTGAATTTCATTCACTTTATCTCGCAGCACCGTCAGCTCATTCAAATGCTGTTCTAACATCGTTTTAATTTCAATCGCATTGATTTCTAACAATTTATTTGCAGAAGTGGCTAATTTTGTCTTGATTTCATGATAAACTTGGTTGGAGTCTTTTTTGGTAATTGCTACGGTCAACTGACCGCTGCTGACCCGTGTTCCCGTTTTAAATTCCACCCGTATTGTTGAACCGACAACAACCTCTTGATAATCAAAAAGTCCACTGAGAGGCGCGTTCGGGACTAATTGATTTTCTTCATTATATAAAAACACTTTCTCTTTTCCCACTTTTGTATCGCCTGTGACGTGAACTTCTAATTCATAAGCATCGGGAATAATGAGTATTTTTTTATACGTGCGAGATTTTTCAAATTCAGAGAGTGAAAAAATTTGTTTCTGGTCTTCCGCGGCAAAAGTGGCAAAAGTAAGCAATAGAAAACATAAATTGAGACAGGCGGGCAAAAGTTTCATGTTTATCGTAATCTCGGTTGTTTACAAAAGGATTTTTTACGGTCAGTTGCAAAAATGGATTGTTTGAATTATCCTTATCGAAAAATAACTCCGCGTGAATTTTCTGTCACATTTTCTACAAATTCATCTGCTATCATCTGACAGACAATTTCTACATAGTGAGAATGAGATTCACTTTACACCAAACACTTTCTTGCTTAACTGATTAGTTAAATTAGAATTTATTAACCTACTCAACTGTAAGCAGGAACGCGTTTCTTTTCTCGGTAGTGCGTAACTCGTCAGGATTTTTAAAGTTTAACTCATTGATTTGACTGATGATTATTCACTACCTACTTTGCAACAGATTTATTTTCCTTACACGGTAAATTACATGGAAGAATCCAAAGAAACTCAAAATCATATCTCACAACGCTTTAATGCCGAATTGCGTGCATTACATCACCAAGTGCTGGGCATGGGCGGACTGGTTGAAGAACAACTGTCAAATGCGATTGTCGCGCTGATCAATCAAAATGAACAACTGGCGCGCCGCGTCTATACCAGTGATTATAAAGTGAATGCGCTCGAAGTGCTGATCGATGATGAATGTACGCGAATTTTGGTGCGTCGTCAACCCACTGCCAGCGATTTGCGGTTGGTCATGTCCGTCATCAAAATAATCAATGATTTGGAAAGGATCGGCGATGAATCAGAACGGATTGCGCGCATGGCGTTACAAGTGCATTCTGATCCAAAGGCGAGATTTTTTTCTTTAATTCAACATCTTGGCGAACATGTGCAACAGATGGTACATGACGCATTGGATAGTTTTGCTCGTTTGGATGTGGATACTGCCTTGCAGGTGATTCGTGAAGATCGCAAGGTTAATGAAGAATATGAGAGTATCATTCGGCAGTTGATCACTTACATGATGGATGATTCTCGCACGATTCCCACTGTGATCAATATCTTATGGGTGGCTCGCAGTTTGGAACGTATCGGCGATCATGCTCGTAATGTATGCGAATATTTGATTTACTACGTGAAAGGGCAGGATATTCGCCACACCAGTATGCAAAATATTGAAGAGCAAGCGAAATCGAGTTAATTGCTAACTTCGACATTCCTTCGGACAGTTTTGAAATTTAAAGCTGTCTGTCATATCAATCGGTTTAACAACAGTTTGGACAGTTTTAAAATTTCGCTTCAATTTCAATCAATATTTCCAACAAATTGATTTTATTGAATCACGATAAAAACTGTCCGCTGTGTTTTTAAGTGTTCTAACATCCAGTTTAATCGGGCATTAGGGTTGGGTTGCCATCTTTCTGAGAATGTTATACGGACATTGATCGCCCTTGTTTTCAATGGCAAGTTTGATGATTTCTTTGCCAATTTCATTGACTAATTTTTTCCATTCCGGGTATAGAACCGATTTGACATCTTTAAACAGAGTAGATTAAATCATTTCTATTTAT
>DYNO01000293.1 GCA_020721025.1 Thiomargarita sp.
TTGGATTATAGACTTGTTTTGCTTGGTGTTAAAGATTTCAAATAGGTTCTATATTAGCAACCTACACGCCACTATTGGACACGTTACAGATTTTCAATCATAGTTACTGCAAATTCTTCACGTCAATTCAATGCAAACAAAACGCTGATCAGTTCCGCATGATAAAAATTCGTCGATTTACATCAATAAGTTAATCGGAATCATCAAGGATGTTTGCCATTTCCGTATTGCAACAGATTTTTTCTTAGGGCAATAGGTTATTTCAAGCCCGCCATCATTTTTTATTATAACGCGGACGCTTGCAAATGCAACAACAACGTACCCGCTACTATATTGATAACTAAAATAAATTGTTTTGCGATTCAATCAATTATTCAAACCACTCTCACCGATATTAGTGAACAATCCGTTGAATATTCTCAGTATTTTCATCACGAGGATCACCAGTAAATTTCAACTGTCGTGCTAAAAAACGCAATTTTTCGGTACAATGCGTCATTACGTCAGCTTTTATGGAACGATTTTTGTGAATGCAACTCATTTTGATATTTTGCGTCAACATTTGAGCCATGATATTGTCGGTCAGCACGCCTTGATTGACAGCATGTTAATCGCGTTATTGTGTGATGGACACATTTTGATTGAAGGGATGCCCGGCTTGGCGAAAACGACAGCAATCAAAAGTTTAGCCAGCGGTATTGAGGGTGATTTTCATCGCATTCAGTTCACGCCCGATTTATTACCGGCAGATTTGGTGGGAACGGATATTTATAAACATGAAAGTGGTGAATTCCAATTTCGTCCCGGTCCCTTGTTTCACAACATGTTATTAGCCGATGAAATCAATCGTTCGCCGCCAAAAGTACAATCTGCATTGCTGGAATCGATGGCAGAACGGCAAATTACCGTCGGGCAACAAACTTATCCACTGCCTAAATTATTCATGGTGCTCGGCACGCAGAACCCGGTGGAACATGAAGGCACGTATCCCCTGCCAGAAGCGCAATTAGACCGGTTTTTATTACATTTGCGGGTTGATTATCCGAGTCGTGACGAAGAGTTACGCATTCTCGACTTGATTGATCAGCCCAAATCAACAATTTCGACCCAAAAAATCACGCAGACGGAAATTTTCGCAGCACGGGAGGCGGTCAAACAGGTTTACTTGGATGATAAATTGAAAGGTTACATCGTGGATATGGTGAGGGCTTCACGCGCACCGCGTCATTATGACAGCGATTTAACTCGGTGGCAACGATTTGGCGCATCGCCGCGTGCCAGTATTGCGTTGATTTACTGCGCTCGTGCATTGGCGTGGTTGCAAGGCGAAAATTATGTGTCACCTTCTCATATTCATGCCGTTGCCCCGAACATTTTACGGCATCGAATTTTACTGTCGTTTGAAGCGGAGGCGGATAATATCAGTCCGGATGATTTTATTCAGCGGTTGTTACAAGTGGTTGCGATTCCATGAGTTTCATTGTTTGTCTGAGAAAATCCTTCATATCGGTCATAATTCATCCCGTTTGGATAAGTTTTAAGTACAAACGGGAATATGATGAACTGCGGATTATTCAAGTTTTTCCTGCAATTTATCCCGTGTAACTTTGGCACGGGTGAATATTTCCAATATCGTTTTACTGTCTTCATGTTCCAATGCGACACGAAACTCTTGCAACTGATGATTAAATAAATCAATCATATACAACACAGCCTTTCGATTAGCTACACAAATATCGTGCCACATTTGTGGATCGCTGGAAGCAATACGTGAAAAATCTCGAAATCCACCAGCAGAAAATCGAAAAATCTCTGCCCGTTCTTCCATTTTCACTAGGGTATCCACTAAGCTATATGCTAAAACATGGGGTAAATGACTGGTTGCTGCGAGGACTTCATCATGGTGAACGACTTCCATATCAATTACTTCTGCTCCAGCCAATTGCCACATTTTCTTTACTTTCGCATGGGCAAGCGGGTCAGTTTCTGGCAAGGGAGTCAAAATCACTCGACGTTTTTGAAATAATTCGGCAAACGAAGCAGTGACCCCACTTTTTTCAGTGCCTGCGATGGGATGTCCCGGTACAAAATACGGCAAATGGGCGGCAAGTTGGGCGCGGGCATCGGCAACCACCGAACTTTTCGCACTTCCAACATCAGTGACAATCGCGTGTGGTGCAAGATTGGGCAACATTGCTGCAAAGGTTTTTGCCATCGCACCCAACGGTACCGCCACCACAATCATATCAGCATCGGTAACAGCTTCAGCAATATCAGTGGTATAGCGATCAATCACCCCCAATTCCACCGCAGTTTGTAGATTGACAATCCCTCGTCCACAGCCGATAATTTCACCACAACCATTTGATTGCTTTCGTAATATTCGCGCCAACGATCCGCCAATCAATCCTACACCGATAATGACTAAACGTCGAATCAATAAGTTATCCACTAGGTCATTTCCATCTGGGTTGTAATTCAATACGGAAGAAGTGACTGAAGACATTGTGCAAATCTTGAATGGCATTCGCAGAAATATGAAACGAAATCTTTTGATACCATTCAAACTGTTCACGAATCGTATTTTTGTAATAATCGTAAGCCGTTTTAAGTCAGAATAGATTTTCTTTTTTGCTAAAATGTTCAGGGAGTTGATTGCAGCGACGTCTTATGGCAGCTTCTAAACCATTGACAATCATTAACAATGATAATGATTATCAGTGATATTCCCGTCGTATCAAACTATTTTCGCAACTGCTTGATTACTCAAGTCTTACGGTCACTATGACGGGCGATTAGAGTCCCGCTGAAGCTTGTCGGGACTGACAGCAAAAAAACAATTTAAGCAGCGTAGTTGTTCAGATTAATCGCGGCATTTAAATCACGATCAATCACAGACCCACAAGAATCGCATTCAAAAATACGATCCTTCAAAGTTAGGATTTTCTTGACTTCGCCGCAATTTGAACAAGTTTTGCTGCTTGGGAAGAATCTATCAGCGATCACCACAATGC
>DYNO01000104.1 GCA_020721025.1 Thiomargarita sp.
GAACCGCTATCAATTGCGGTAAACGACTGATTTCAGTCGCAGGGAGTCAATGTCAATATTCAGTTATTGGTGATTCAGTCGTATATAGCAATATTAAACTAAATATAGTTGTTTCGGTAACAGGAACTAACTCGAAATACAACATTAAATCGGTTGTAATCGGTAACAAACTATTGGGATCATAACAAAACCAGAGATAGTTGTCAACCTTTTTTACGCAAGATGCAATTATCTACTTCAAACCAAACACACAGCCCTTATTTTACTTGAATTTATTATCATAACTCTTTGAAATCATTTAATTTATTTATTTTTCTTGATTTTTCTTGACTTGAGTTTTCAAAGATTGAATAATTTCTTTTAAATATTCAATCTCTTTGCTTTGTTGCTGCAGAATGAGATAAAGTTTTTCTAATTGAAATTGCATTTTCATCTCATCAGGATTATTCGTTGAATGAATATTGCTAAATTGATGCCTATTTTGATAATCTTTTGCTCACAGACGAACAGGGGGCTGATCTTTCGACAAAATGTGATTCCACAAAACACGCCGTCTATTCAGTCACCAACAACATCGGAAAACTGGTGATTCCTTTTGTTGACATTCCTCTGTTAAATCTCTACACGCATCTACCAACGAGCGAACTGGCGGTGTTTTCTGGTGAACTGAAACAAGTGGGCAGTTCAATGGATTTTGGCTTAGTTTCCAGCAAGTTGAAATTGGTCTTTTTAACGGAAGCTCACGATCCCTGTCACGCGCTTTACGATGAAACGCAGAAAACGCTGCACGTTCCCTTTGTCGATGTGGGCAATGAAGTCTATGACGTGAAATTCCAACATCTCAAAGACATTCCGCTAGAGTTGGGCGTGTTTCATTTGGAAAGCTATGATTTAGTTCAATAACAGGCTATCGTCTGAACCGTAATTCACCTCATTTGCTTAATTAACATAACTGTATTTATGAAAATTATGCTCACTAGAAAAATTAAGGTTCAGACATCCTCAAGTTTTGGTAACATTCAACAACATACTGGCTAAATCCTGTTTTTCCATTGGCAACACTGGCGTTTGTCCCAACAAATTGCTAATCAGTTGTAATAATTCATTATCATGGTACGAATCCTTTTTCACCACCGTTTTGACATAACGCTGCAAATATGCCTGATCCGCCGCGCTCAAATTGGTCGAAGTCAACACAATCACCGGAATGGAATGCCAGCGCGGATTTTTATGAAAATGTTCAAGAAATTCAAAACCATCCATCACCGGCATGTTCAAATCCAATAAAATCAGCGTCGGTTGTTTTTCATCCAGATGATCCAATGCCACCTGTCCATTTTCAGCACGAAATACCCGCCACCCTTGATTTTTCAACAATGCCGAAGTCAATTCACTCAGCACCACATCGTCTTCCACCACCATCACCAAACCGTTTGATTTATCGTTAATCTTGTGTTTTGACAACACCGTCGCCAACTGTTCCCCGCTGATCGGCTTGGTCAAATAATCCATCGCACCCAATGCGTTACCCGTCGTTTTGCCCTCCTCAATCGAAGTCATGATCACTGGAATATCGCACAAGATCGGATGATTTTTCAAGCCCGCCAACAATTCCCACCCATCCATTTCTGGCATCAATACATCGAGTAAGATCGCATCCGGGCGCAATTTTTTCGCCAATCGAAAGCCTTCCTTGCCATTGACCGCAGTCGCCACCGAATAACCCAATTGTGTGAGATGATTTTTCAGCACTTCTCGCACAATCGCGTCATCATCAATGATTAAAATAATTCCCTGTCCTTGCAATAAGTTAGGCGTTTTATTCTGAGATGGTTCGACGGCGGTTTGAGGATTGACTTGCACGGGAATCAACACGGTGAACATGCTGCCCTCGCCAAATCGACTTTCCAACGTGATCATCCCGCCCATCATCTCGGTAAATTGTTTGGTTATCGCCAATCCCAGCCCCGTCCCGCCAAATCGCCGCGTGGTCGATGGATCGACTTGAGAAAACGGCAAAAACAACTTTTTCTGCTGCTCGGCGGTCATGCCAATGCCGGAATCGGTGATGCTGAAGCGTACCCAATGTTCTTGATGATAATATTCCCGCGCCACTTCGAGGCTGATCTTGCCCTGTTCGGTAAATTTCGCCGCGTTGCCCAATAAATTGACCAAAATTTGCCGCGTCTTCATTTCATCGGCATAAATTTCGCCCAAGGTATTTTGAAACAAGATGCTGAATTGATTGCTTTTAGATTCAAACAACGGCTGCATGGTCGCTGCCACACCCTCAACCAAGGTTTCGACATTGAAATGTGACAGCGATAATTCCATTTTGCCGGATTCAATTTTCGATAAATCAAGCACATTGTTAATCAATTCCAACAGATGCTTGGCGGCGGCATGGATTTTTTTCAAATCGGCAACGAAATCTTCCGGTTCAAGTACGTCCGCATCTTCCATAAGAATTTCGGTATAACCAATCACTGCATTCATCGGCGTGCGTAATTCATGGCTCATATTCGCAAGAAATTGACTTTTCGCAATATTTGCCGATTCTGCGATCTCTTTGGCGTGATTCAATTCCGCGGTGCGTGCGATAACTTTGCGTTCCAAATCACTGGCATAAGCAAGGAGTTGCGAATCACGTTTTGCCACCTCATGTTCTAATTTCTCTCGCAAATGGTACAATTCCACATGTGTACGCACCCGCGCCAGCAATTCTTCTTGTTGAAATGGTTTATTCACGTAATCCACGCCGCCGACTTCAAACGCTCGCAGCCGATGCTGGGGATCGGTGAGTCCAGAAAGAAATAGCACGGGAATAGGCTGTAAAATAGGAACTTGTTTGAGATGTTGACAAGTTTTATACCCGTCCCAACCGTCCATCGTAATATCAAGAAGGATAATGTCCGGTGGATTTTGCTTTGCAATATCAAAGGCTTTCTCGCCACTTTTTGCAATCAGCACGTCGAATTGAGCTTCTTGCAAAATGGATTTTAAAAAAGCAAGGTTAGTGGCATTATCATCAACGACTAAGACGGTGGAATTGCTGGTACTCACGTTGATTACCGTTATCACTTTGGTGGATGGTGTTGCAATTATAGCAACCTTAAAAGCCATTGTGCGTATAGTTTAAGGAAAATAATAAAAAATTTTGGTCAGATAAAAAACTGTGCCCTCTATCATTGATTGAATATCCGGATATAAATTTTACGATGAAATCATCCATTCGCAACAAATTAGAAAATCTCGCTGACCGTTTAGAAGAATTAAGTGCCTTGTTATCAGATGCCAGCATCATTAACAATCAAGAAAAATTTCGTGATTATTCCAAAGAATACGCAGAAATTAAGCCCATTGTGGATGGTTTTGACAATTATCGGCGCGCCACCTTAGCCGTGCAACAGGCAAAAGAATTGCTCAATGATATCGAAATGCGAGAGCTTGCCGAAGAAGAATTACAACATGCACAACAGGAGCAAGAAACCTTAGAGCAAACCTTGCAACTGTTGTTATTGCCACGCGATCCGGATGATAACAGCAATGTCTTTTTAGAAGTGCGCGCCGGAACAGGGGGCGATGAAGCTGCGATTTTCGCGGGGGATTTGGTGCGAATGTACATGCGTTATGCGGAACGGCAGGGTTGGCAGACCGAAATTCTCAGCGAAAACTTGGGTGAACATGGCGGTTTTAAAGAAGTGATCATTCGAGTCAGTGGGCAAAATGTCTATTCGCAATTCAAGTTTGAATCCGGCGGACATCGGGTGCAGCGGGTGCCAGAAACCGAAGCGCAGGGACGCATTCACACCTCAGCATGTACCGTCGCAGTGTTGCCCGAAGTTGCGGTAACTGAGGAAATTACCATCAATCCCAACGACTTAAAAATTGATACCTATCGCGCTTCGGGAGCGGGTGGGCAGCATGTCAATAAAACCGATTCAGCCATTCGCATTACCCATTTACCATCGGGGCTTGTGGTGGAATGTCAAGATGAACGTTCGCAACACAAAAATCGGGCGCGGGCAATGTCGTTGTTACAATCGCGGTTATTACGGATTGAAAAAGAGCGGCATCAAGCAGAACAAGCAGCAACTCGGCGCAATTTGATTGGCAGTGGGGATCGGTCGGAACGAATTCGTACTTACAACTATCCGCAAAATCGCATTACTGATCATCGGATTAACTTGACGGTGTATCAATTGGAAGAAATTCTTGAAGGTAGTTTAAACAATTTAATTGAACCGTTAGCCCGCGAATATCAGATGGATTTATTGGCGCAGATGGGAGAGAATTAATTGTTTGCAAATTTTTGATTTTAAATGAAAAATCCAGATATTATATTAGTATGAGGATAATTAGCGATGTCCCCCGTCGTGTTGCCCATCAATAATGCTTTGGGTTTTTCAAAAATTTCTGCAAAAAATCAATTGATAACAGTTCCGATAACTGATACTTTACTTGAACGGACGCGGCAAGATTTTTTAAGAATCTATGAATTTCGGTTCTATGTCTCCACCATGTTATTTTCCGTTTTTTATATTTCATAAGGATTTTCTGATGCCAACCATTTTAGAACAAGACCTCATAGCATTTTTCCAACAATTGGAAGATAAACCATTAGAACCCGATGATGCGTTTTATGAACCCTATTTGTCAACAGAAGAAAGTGATCCAATTGTAGAATTGGCACGTAACATTAAGTGGAGTCCAGGCGAAAGTGTCACTTTACTCTCAGGTTTACGGGGTAATGGTAAAAGCACTGAATTAAGACGGTTGCGCAGTCTCCTCGAAGCCGAAGATTACACTGTATTTTTATGTGATATGGAATCTTTCATCAACCCTCACACTCCCATCGAAATCACTGATTTTTTAGTTTCCGTGATGTCTGCATTGAGCGAAGAGGTTCGCAACAAATGTGGAGCTAACTTTTCAGAAGAAGGTTATTGGGAGAGATTTACTCGTTTTTTGAAAACCGAAATTCACCTCAAGGGAGCAGATACTGGCGCAGGTATCGGAGTTAGTTTGTTGCGCGACTACAGTTTTAAGAAGCAATTACAAGAAACGCTACGTTCTCATGCCGAACAAGTCATCGAACATGCACAAGAGTTTGCTCAAAGTATTCGTAACTCCTTGAAAGAAAATGATCAGCATCAACTGGTTTTGTTGGTGGACTCTGTAGAAAAGATTCGCGGGCGTGGTTCTGATGCACATGAAGTTTATGAAAGTGTTGAAAATTTGTTCAAGCGTTATGGTGATAAATTACGGTTAGCCGGGTGGCATGTGGTTTACACGGTGCCGCCTTATGTGACCTCGCTAATTTTGGGGGGAGGCAACATTTGTCAGCTACCGAGCGTTCATATTTTTAATCGTGAATCTGAAGGACGTGACGAAATTACTATAGATGAAAATGGAATCAAGGTCATGGAACACATTGTCAATCGCCGTTTTGAACGGTGGGAACAGATTTTTTCTAAACCTCAAATGCGACAGATGATTTTAGCAACTGGTGGAGATTTTCGCGACTTTTTCAGGTTGATTCGTGGCGTACTGCGTAAAGTTCCTGTTAAAAACCAAGAAGTCAAGATGCCGATCAATGATCAGTTGATTGCTCAAGCTAAAAGTGATTTGCTCAATGACATGTTGCCGATTCCCACGGAAGATCAAAAATGGTTACGTCGTATTGCAACAACCCATAAAGCAGAACTGCAAAAACATGATGATTTGCCACGTTTCATTAGCTTTTTCGATAACAATTTAGTTTTAACTTATCGCAATGGTGAACGTTGGTATGATATTCACCCATTGTTGAAAGAATATCTAATGAAGTCTGAGAATAGAAAAGTTGAGCTTTTGTAAATTGATTTTGTAGCCTAACATTCGGACTTTTAACATGATTCCTCTGTTTACCAAAATTAAGACGACTGAGCGTTTTGAAAGTAATTGGCAAGCCCTAAACAAGCAATTGCAATGGCAGAAAGGCTTTAGCTTAATTTTGGCATTTGCAGAAGATGCTCAAGCGATTCATTTGTTGAAAAAACAGCTCAATCAACAATTTAAACTATCTTCACTGACTCCACAAACTGAAAATCCACTTGAATCTGTTGTGCAAACGCTTGAAAGTCTTGTCAAGATAGAATCTAATCAGTTGATTTGGATTGATTTGCATGAATATTCATCATATAAAAGTGAACCGTTGAAAAATTTTTTATCTCGGTTAAATGAACGGCGAGATTGGTTGCGCAACCATTTGGCGCGTCCGTTGATTTTAGTGCTTCCTGACAAAACCGAGGTGAGAAAATATGCGCCAGATTTATGGTTTATTCGTGATGTCACATTGTATTTGGACGATATCATTGACAGAAAAAAAGATGAGAAATCTGACAGAAAAAAAGATGAGGAATCTCATTGGTGGCAATATGTAACTGATTGGTTTTCTGGAATTCGTCGCCGCTATTTGCAACAAGTTGTTTATGAACACCGCGTTTTTAATATCAAGGGTTTGCGCACGCGCGGCACATATAATGTTGAACTAAATAAAGTTTTTGTTGAATTACGCATCGCCCCAACCACTGCGCCAAATCAACCGCATCGCGATTTACTCACAGCAAAAGAATTACAAGGCAATCAACCGATTTGGGAATTTCTGCGTTTTGGTGATAAACAACGAGATCAATTGTTATTAGCCATTATTGGCGCGCCGGGCTGTGGCAAAACGACGTTATTACAGCATGTTGCGTTACAGTTTGCGACTCAAGCCCCAAAAGGATTGCCAAAGTGGATTCCAATTTTATTATTTCTGCGCCAACAGGTGAAAACCATTCTCGCAGAACGTCCGGCATTGGGCGATCTGGTACAACAACATTTCAGTGATTCAAAGCGTTATCCCAATTTACAACCTCCCGCTCAGTGGTTTCAGCAACAATTGAACACTGGGAACTGCTTGATTTTATTGGATGGTTTGGATGAGGTGGCAAATGCAGAGGAACGTAAGCAGATTTCTGCATGGATCGATAAGCAGATTATCAATTATCCCCACTGTCCGTTTGTTGTGACTTCGCGCCCACAGGGGTATCATGCCGCGCCGCTTGCTCGTGCCACCATTGTGCTTGAAGTACAGGCATTTACGACGGCTCAAGTCAATCAGTTTATCAAGTCGTGGTATTTGGAAACAGAAATTAAGAGTTTTGGCGGTAAAGATGATCCGGGAATACGGTTGCGCGCGGCTCAGGAGGCAGAAGATTTACAACAGCGATTACAGGCGCGTCCGGCGTTGCAGGATTTAACCGTGAATCCGTTGTTATTAACGATGATTGCGATGGTGCATCGGTATCGGGGGCAATTGCCGGGGCGACGGGTGGAATTGTATGCCGAGATTTGTGATGTGTTGTTGGGGCATTGGCGAGAAGCAAAGGGGATTCAAGACAGTTTGACTGCAGCACAAAAGCGAGTGGCATTGCAACCGTTGGCGGCGTGGATGATGGAAAATTCAGTGCGTGAAATTGAAATTTCCAAAGCGCTTGAAGTGATGGCTGAACCTTTGAACATGTTGGGTGTCAGCGATGGTCAGGAATTTTTAAAAGATATTCAAGCGAGTAGCGGATTGTTTTCTGAGCGAGAAGTGGGCGTGTGGAGTTTTGCACATCTGACTTTTCAGGAATATTTGGCGGCGGCGCATTACAAAGACCAGAAAATTCATGGCAATTGGTGGCATCGTAAAGTAACCGACAGTTGGTGGCAGGAAACGTTGTTGCTTTATGCGGCACAAGCGGATGCCACGCCCATTGTAAAATCTTGTTTGAGTTCACAAAATATCGTTGCATTGACCTTGGCAGCGGATTGTTTGGAAGAAGCATTGCAATTGGATGCAGCGGTGCGTCAGCAGGTGGAAACGCGGTTGATTGCGAATTTAGAATCGGATGATCCGGAATTATTTAAACTTGCTGCCGAAGTGAAGTTGCAACGCCGTTTGAGAAATTTACAGCGGATTGATGAGAAACGAGAGATTGATAGAGAATTTATCAGTTGCGCGGAGTATCAGTTGTTTTTAGATGATATTTTAGGCTGGGAATTTCACAAACCAAAATCTTGGAAAGACTTTTATTCTGGGGATTGGGTAACTTCTCATTTCTCAAAAGGTTCTGCCCTAAATCCAGTATTTGGTGTGCAATCAAATGATGTTGAAGCATTTTGCTTGTGGCTGAGTCAAAAAACGGGGGAAAAATATCGTTTACCTAGAACTGACGAAATAGCGGATAATCTATATACTGAATCTGATACAGTTCCTCCAGCTATTTGGACTTGTACAAATGACTCACTGGAGCTTTTCTGGTTTTCTGATAACAAAAAGAGAGATATTGTAGAAAAATTGAAGAAAATTTCTAGCCTTCCTATATTTTTAGGTGATTGTCGTCAATATGTTGATAACGAGCTAAATTTTTCTGAACATCTGCGAGATTCTATTATATTTAATTGTGTACTTAGAAATAAAATTACAAAGCATATTGAGTATTTTTTAGAATTACCCAGCGTGTTACTTAATAAAATGATTAGATTTGTTTATGAATCCGATCTAAGCAGAAGTTCCAAATATACCAACTATATCATGTTGAGTATAGCTCTAATATCATTTCTTTTAGGAATATTTAGTTTTGTATTTTATGGTGCTATTATTGGAATTATCATCGGAATTCCAATATCTACTATGGAAATAATTAGATTCTATCGGGCAAGTAAACATCCTCAGTTTCAAGAAATTGGTGTTCTTGATCTAAAAATTGCTAAGTATGCTTTTGAACGAGTATCAGAACCTTTTACTGCTCGTAAAAATATGGAGGAGTTATTAGAAGTAATCTATAAAATTGCCTCTGGTGAATTTTATAAAAATACTTGTGGAGAAGTATCTAAAGCTCATTTAGATCAACTTGTAACAAAATTATCGAAGATACTTGAAGATGCCCCAGAATCTAATCTAGCTCGCGGAGAATTCTTTAAATTGGTTACTGAATACCTATACTCTAGGTATGAACACAACAATAACTCATCAAGTTGGATTAAACGTTTTTTTGAAAAATTGCTACCTCAAAGACTCCGTGATAATATGCGGAAAAACGCTCGAAATAGACAAATAATTTTGCAACTTCATTGGTGGTTTGCAATTACAACTGCGCGCCAAAAAGGAGAACTTCCAGCGTGGGAGGGAATTCGGATTGTGCGGGAGTCTGAACCCTAATTTTCTTGATTAGCATAATTTTCATAATTAATATCTTGATTATGTTAATTAAGTGAATTAAGGTTCGGACAATCTGAAACTTGTCTAATCCATCATGTATGTTTACCGAATGTGATGGCAAAATATGCTAAACTGAACCTATTATATTTAATATGAGGCATGGATTCATTGTAACTTTATGATAACTAAAAAAATAAATTTTCGTAACTTATTGGTGACGTTGTTTCTCACCTTGGGCGTGGGTTCGAGCCATGCAACGGATACGGATGATGCGTATTCCTATTTAAATCAATTGCGACAACGGGCGGATATGACGGATTATCAACGCAATGCGACGTTGGAACGGGCTGCGCTCAATCATGCGATTTTTAACACAACCAATGCAATACAAGGGCATTATGAACAGGCGGGATTGACGGGATTTACCGGCGTTGCTCCCAAAGATCGCACGATAAATGCCGGCTATCGCAGTTTGTCGGTGTCTGAAAATGTGTCATGGGATAATAATCCAAACAGCACCAGCAAATACTCGATTGATAGCTTGATGAGTGCGATTTATCATCGTTTTGGATTTTTAACCTTCAATTACAACGAAGTAGGCGTAGGGATTTCTAAAACGGCGCAAGACAACGCTTATGTCTATAATATGGGCAATGCCGATTTAAATGCGTTATGTCAAGGAGTTGCGTTCTCTGGCAGTGGGCGATATTATGAGAATGTATGTCAGCCAAATGTCAAAATTGATGCCACTCTCTTTGAAAGTGCGACAAGCTTGACGCAGGGCAAAAATCCGGTGATCGTCCAGTGGCCCGCGAACAACGATACTGATGTCCCGCCAGTATTTTACGAAGAGAGTCCTGATCCGTTACCAGATTATTCGGTTTCTGGTTATCCAGTTTCCGTGCAATTTAATCCCCTCTCATTTACCACTGTCACGGTGAATTCCTTTCAATTATTCAATGCCACTGATAACACGGAAGTTTTGCCTACGCGCTTGTTAAATTCCCAAACCGATCCGAACAAGAAATTCAGTCCGTTAGAATTCGCCTTGTTTCCGTTGCAACGTTTGGCGTGGAATACCACTTATCGTGCTGAGGTAAATTACACCTCCAATCAAGGTTCAGATACGTTGGTGTGGCAATTTAAAACTCGTGACGTGGGCGCGCCGCTTTATACGATTGAGGCAAAAGGAGAAATTATTCCGCTGCCTAATGATTCGTCAAGTGTGGTGGTTTATGTGCCGCCGACCTCCAGTTATGCGGACATGGGCGGCTATCATTTTCGTTATCCGTCGGGCATGACGTTACAGACCGAACCCATTGATAGTAATACAGTTAAAATTGCCGCATCGGGAACAGTGGGGCAACAAGCGGTTTTCACCATTTCGGGCAGTCGGACATTTACCGTGCAAATCAGCAATGCCACGCCCGCGACCAATCGTCCCCCTATTGCCAATTTTCAAGCCGTTACGCAAAATTTATCCGTGCAATTGGATGCAAGCAGTTCCACCGATGCGGATGGTGCTATCGTCAGTTACCTCTGGACGACCTCTAACGGCTTGACTGCCAACGGAAAAATCGCCAACTTGAATTTTACTCAGGCAGGTTCTTACACGATTACCTTGACGGTGACGGATAATCAAGGAGGGACGGCAACCCGTTCGCAAATTCTCAGCATCAAAAGTACGGTCATCCCCCCCACCGAGCCTGCTGGCAGCCGGATTAAAGGTATTAGCACTCGTGCTGTTGTTGCTCCTGATCCTGAGAAATTTATGATTGCCGGTATTTACGTTCAAGGTACGGAAAGTAAAAAAGTTTTGGTGCGTGCGACGGGCAAAGGTTTGATAAATCAAGGTGTGAATACCGAACTGAATGCGAAAATGGAAGTGCGGGAACTGTCCACAGGTAACTTATTGGATAGTAATGACAATTGGCAAAGTCACCAAACTGCATCAGAAATTCAAACCGCCGGACACGCGCCACAAGATGCGACCGATGCGGCATTATTCAGTAGCTTTAATCAAGGCTATTACACCATGCAAGTGATGCCCAGCGATACTCGTTCCGGCGTGGGATTGGTAGAAGTTTATGATCAAATGTTGAGTAATAACAGTCGTTTATCAGGGATTAGCACCCGCAGTTATATTGGAACCAGTCCGGCGGTTGACAGCTATCACTACTTTTGATAGGATTCATTATGATTTAGACTGAATCGCAGACAATGAATTACTATCCAAGCAGAGAAGCGTCACGCATTTTAGGGGTCTGCCCAGATACACTTCGTAAATGGGCGGATATTGGTGAAATTAACTGCATCAGAACCAAGTCAGGACAAAGACGTTATGATGTCGATAGTTACATTGGAAAATCAACCACTTCCA
>DYNO01000105.1 GCA_020721025.1 Thiomargarita sp.
ATTGTCACTGTTATCTTCAAGACTTCCAGTCAATTAAAATCTCATTGCTTAAATCTAAAAAATCATCATTTACACGTTCAGCAAATAACTATTATTATCGTGCTCAAGAACATATTCATTATTTTTATAAAGTCAAGTCTTTTTTTAAAAGCGGGTAATCAGTCGCTTCACTATGTACATCATTACAAATTAAATTATCTGATTCAATTCACTATTTTTCTCTGTCGGCTCACCTACGTTCAATTGTCGCAATCCTCACAATCCGCTTTCTCAGCCATCGCTCGCAATACAATAATTCACCATCCATTTCATCCATCTCTCAGCTAACTTCATCATTTCATAGCGAAAAATGGCTTATGCTGTCGTGGCACAGTTGATGCACAAACCGGATTTAACAATCAAATTCAGCGTTACGCCAAACCGTTTAACAATATCAACCGTTCAAAAAAAGTTGCTCGCCGTGAATCAGGTCAACTACGATGGTCATTTAAAAATCCGCCCCACTTCAACTCTATGATAAATCAGAATTTGCTGTGATAAAAGGAAGATGTTATGAGTGCATTAATCAGCGGGCCCCACACCCACGCCCCTACTTCCGTATCTATTGTCATGGGACATGTCATCCTTGCCTTAATCCCAGCAACAGCTTACGGCGTTTATCTGTTTGGTTATCCCGCGTTATTTTTAGTTATTTTGTGCATTGTCAGCGCGATGGCAGCCGAGGCTATCAGTTTATTTTTATTAAACAAACCCATTCGTCCCTTCCTACTCGATGGTTCAGCGGCATTGACGGGATTATTAATTGCCCTGACCTTGCCACCTTGGGCACCGTGGTGGATTGCGGTTGTCGGCTGTAGTTTCGCCATCATCATCGGTAAACATGTTTTTGGTGGGATTGGACAGAACATTTTTAATCCGGCGATGTTGGCGCGCGTCATGTTACTGATTGCATTCCCATTAGAAATGACAACTTGGGTGATTCCCCATCCATTATTTTCGCCCACGGCGTTAAGTTTTAGCGACAGCTTGAACATTACTTTCGGTAGCGGTATCGCCAATTTAGATGCAGTCAGTAGTGCTTCGTTGCTCGGCTATATCAAAACCGAATTGACCTTGGGGAAAACCATTCCTGAAATCATGCAACACGCCAATTATGACCCGCTCACCTCGTTTATTGGAATGAAAAACGGCAGCTTGGGAGAAACTTCAGGGATTTTATTATTGCTGGGCGGAATTTATTTACTCGCGATGCGAATTATCAGTTGGCATATTCCCGTTGCCATGTTGACAGCATTGATTGCTATTCCAACGTTATTTCACCTGATGAATCCCGACCGTTATGTTGGCGCAGATTACCATATATTGAACGGGGGAGCGATGATTGCTGCCTTCTTTTTCGCCACCGATTATGTCACTTCACCTTCCACCAAGACGGGTAAATTGATTTTTGGGGCGGGGGTGGGCAGTGTGGAATACTTGATTCGGACGTGGGGCAGTTTCCCCGAAGGTGTGGGATTTGCAATTTTACTCATGAATGCACTGACTCCATTGATTGACCACTATGTTCGCCCGCGCATTTATGGACGAACCTATCTTGGTAAACCGATTGAATCTCCTATTAAATCTGATTCAAAATAAACTGAGGATATCCCATGAAAGGTGAAAAAATTCCCAGTTATCGCCAACGCTTAGGTTATCACAGCGGTTTATTGGGCGGAATTGGAATGTTGGCAAGTATGGCATTGGTGATCACTGACGTAGAAACAAGAGATTACATCGCTGAAGCGAAAGCCGCAGAACAACGGGTATTTCTCAACCAAGTGATGCCATCGAGTTTATACGACAATGATCCGCTGAAAGAAACGCTCACATTGGCAGACCCAGAAACCAAAAAAGACGTATTATTCTACGTGGCACGCAAAGATAAACAAGTGGTTGCAACGGCATATAAAGTATTTGGCTACGGCTACAGCGGTGAAATTGCCTTGATTATGAGCATAGATCGGGACGGCAAGGTGTTGGGTGTGCAGGTTTTATCTCACAAGGAAACACCGGGCTTGGGCGATAAAATTGAAGTGAGCAAGGGGAATTGGATTCTGAATTTCAATGGCAAATCTTCCCAAACACCAGATAACACGGGGTGGCGAGTCAAAAAAGATGGCGGTATTTTCGACCAATTTACCGGCGCGACCATTACCCCACGGGCAATTGTCAAGGCAGTCAAGCAAGGTTTAGATTTTTTCAACGTCCATAAGACTGAAATTATGGATAAATCGCTTCCCGCAGACCCGCCACCGCCCCCGGTGAAAACCAGCGAATCTGACAACAGCCATACTTAAAACTGACACGAAAAAGGATAGCATAATGATGAGTTTACATGAGTACAAAGTGCTTGCTCGTGATGGCTTGTGGGACAATAACCCCGTATTAGCCCAACGTTTAGCCCTCTGTCCGGCATTGGCGATTACCACGACGGCAACAAATGGTTTAGGCATGGGCATTGCGACGACGATGGTGTTAATCATTACCAATGCTGTGATTTCAGTCTTTCGTAACGTGGTCACACCAGAGGTGCGGATTCCGGTATTTATTTTGCTCATTGCAACCATCGTCACCGTTGTCGATTTGATGATCAACGCATTTTTGCACAGTTTATACACCGTGTTAGGTTTATTTATCCCCTTGATTGTGACGAACTGTGTGATTTTAGGACGAGCCGAAGCGTTCGCATCTCGTAACGAAGTTTTACCCTCAGCAGTGGACGGGCTGATGATGGGTGTAGGTTTTACCGCAGCCTTAACCGTCATTGGCGCAATTCGTGAAATTATCGGTAGTGGAACGTTATTTGCAAATGCTTCATCATTGCTGGGCAGCGCGTTCAGCTTTTTGGAACTGGTTTTAATTCCCGACTATAAAGGCTACTTAATTATGATGTTACCGCCCGGTGGTTTTATTGTCATGGGTTTTTTGATGGCAGCCAAACAAGTGTTAGAACAACGTGCTGCGAAAAAGGCGCAAGAGATTCAACAAACTGCGCTCATGCAGCAAACTTAATCTTGACATGTTTGACCCTCCTTAAGATGAGTTTCATTGACCTTCTGGGCTTTCGAGTTGTCCAGAAGGTCTTTTTTTGGACAAGATTTGTCAACAACCAGATTCACAGGATAGAACCGACTTGTTACGCATTTCCGTCTTGCATAACTAAAGTTAAAATACTGATTTAAAACAATAGTTAATTGTTAAAATCAATCAGTTAAAAAAAGTCGAGCATAACAGGTTATAAATATTCGAGCACATAACTGCCCCGTTCGACCGTCAATTTTTCACATAACCACGGCAAAACTTGAGAAATGGCATTATCTAATTGATAAGGTGGATGAATAATAACCACTCCTGCGCCGTTTAAACGCAATTCGACATCCTTCGGATAAACATAAAGTTGAATCGTTAAAAGTTCTTTTATCCCAGTGGCTACCAAGTCACGATGAAATTTTTGTAAGATTCTTTGCGACTTAATCGGATACCACAGCACATACACTCCAGTTTCCCATCGCTGACATGCGGCATGTACTTGACGAACTAAGTTTTTAAATTCATTGGCTTGCTCAAACGAAGGGTCGATAAGCACCACACCCCGTCGTTCTAATGGCGGTAAGATCGCTTTCAATATCCCATACCCATCTTCGAGATACACCCGCGCTTGCTTGGTGCGTGAAAATTCCTGCCGCAACTGGGCATAAACTTCCGATTGCAATTCACATAACACCATTCTGTCTTCAGGACGCAATAATTGCCGCGCCAAACAGGGAGAGCCGGGGTAAGTACGCAATTGATTGGATGGATTAAATTTTTTGACAATTTCAAGATAACTGCTGACCAATTCCGGAATATCCGTCAGATGCCACAACCGCTGAATTCCTTGTTCAAATTCTTGTGTTTTATGCGCGGTGGTTGAATTTAACGCATATTTTCCGGCACCGGCATGAGTTTCAATGTAGCAAAAAGGTTTGGGTTTACGCTGCATTGCTTGTAATAACGCGGTGAGCACGACGTGTTTAAAAACATCAGCAAAATTTCCGGCGTGGTAAAGATGACGATAATTCATGAAAACTTCTTTTGGTCAGGTTGGACACAATGAGCGGGAATATTTAAAAAAATGTTCTATCGATCAGTCTGTTGAGAATATTCTTCCCCAGAACAACGAAATTGCTACGGAATCGCCATCACAAACTTGCCGTTGATAATATTGTCTAAGTTAGGCTTTGTTCGTATCTGTCCGCGTTGAACATAGAAATCAATAATTTCAGCTCCAGATTTGAACAATTCCCCGCCCGGTCGTAACGAAGCAATGTTTTGTTGTAAATCCGGATAGGTCAATCCGTTGAAACCAATTTCGAGTTCTTGGAATGCAATCCCGTTGATTTTTGACAATAATTCCAAAGATTGTTGCGGATGTTGCATCATGAAATCCCGCGCCATGATCAACGCTTGAATGATTTTTGTAACTTCTTGAGACCGTTGACGAATGACCTCTGGCGAAAATGTTAAGATGTCAGTAATGATGCCCGGCATGTCGCTGGCTGTGATTAACGCCTTGTATCCTTTGGCAATTGCGGCGTTGCTTTCTGGTGTATAAACATAGCCCGCATCGATTTTTCCAGCTTCTAGGGCGGATAACACTTCGGTCATGGGTAAATTCACCGTGTGAAAATCGCCTTCTCGGATGCCTGCTTTTTCTAATGCCTTGATGACAAAGAGATGTGAAAACGAATTGATACCGTCAAAAGCAATGGTTTTACCGCGTAACTCCGACAACGTTTGATACTGCGGTTTTGCAACGATCATGTCAGAAGTATTTGAATAATCAATAACATAAACTGCTTGGGTTTGCACGCCACGCACATTCATCATCAAACTATCTGCAAATACGCTCAAAACGCCGTCAACTTCCCCCATTTCATACGCATGATTTGACGCAGTGCCATTTTGATGGATCACCAATTCCACTGGCACCCCTTGTCGCGCAAAAAATCCCTGTTCTTTCGCAAGAATCATTGGCAAATATCCCACCCATGTTTGCTCCATCGCAATTTTGATCGGAGGTTGCGACGGTTGGCTACAACTGGTTAAAAACAGAAGACAACTCAGAATAATTGCACCTATTTTCACAAAAGTCTCCTTAAAAATATTTTAACGATATAACCACACTCGCATCAAAGAAACTAACTTGTCCGTATCCACTGGTTTCGCTAAATAATCATTGGCACCCGCTTCAATACACTTGGCTTTATCACCCTTCATCGCCTTTGCAGTCAGCGCGATCATCGGCAATTTACGAAACCGCGGTTGTTCACGAATCTTACGCATGGCTTCATAACCATCCATTTCTGGCATCATAATATCCATCAGAACCAATGAAATATCGGGATTTTCGTCCAATAAGCGTAGCGATTCTTTGCCATTTTTCGCTACAATTACCTCCATTTCCCGCTCTTCTAAAACCGTTGCCAACGCAAATGTATTACGCATATCGTCATCAACCACCAACACTCGCTTGCCGCGCAAAATCGCTTCTTTATCATGCACCATCTGCAACATCTTACGCTTTTCATTGGGCAATTTGGCTTCCAATTGGTGCAAAAATAACGTCGCCTCGTCTAATAACCGCTCGGGAGAACGTACCGCTTTCACGGTCAAACTGCTGGAACACGTCTGTAACATCTGCTCTTCTGATAAGGTCAACTCTCGGTCGGCGTAAATAATCACAGGAATTTGGGATAAACTTTCGTCTGCTGCCAATTGTTGCAGAAATTTTACCGCGGTGCCTTGGGCGAGATCAATGTCTAGAATCAAACAATCGGTCGCATTTTTCAACAAATAGCCATGTGCTGCATCGCAAGTTTTAAACGTCGCAACCGTTGCCCCTTCGTTGCTCACTAAATCTAAAATTTTGTCTTGATGCAGTTGATTTTCGACCACAATCACCAAGTTTTTCAATGTATTGGCGATAAATTGTTCAATCCGTCGGAATGCTTCACTCAATTCGTTCATGCTGACCGGTTTCAACAAATAACCAATTGCCCCCATATTGCGTGCATCTCGCCCGTGATCCGCCGCAGACATAAAATGCACGGGAATATGTCGAGTCTTCGGATTATCTTTTAACCGCTCCATCACCGTCCACCCGTCCACCTTGGGCAACCCTACATCTAAAATAATCGCATTGGGTTGATATTGTTCAGCTAATTGCAGCGCAGTTTTCCCATCTTCTGCCAAAATGCACTTGAAGTCTTTTTCACGCGCCAACTCGATCAAAATGCCAGAAAACTTGCGATCATCTTCCACCACCAGAATAAATTTATCGCCCGCTTGCAAATCAAAACGATCATCTTCAACTTCAATTTCCACTGGTGCGACCGGTTGAGGTTGTTGATATAACTTCGTCGATTCAACAGATTGCTGCGGTTGCTCCGTTAGTGTCACCATGCCACTTTCTGCCACTTGATTCATCGCCCAAGGAATCGCCGGCTCATCGGAAGTGATTTTATCGGAGCGTACTGCGGGACGAATTCCGGTTGAACTATTATTTTGTGATTTAGTTTCAAGATGTTCTGGGAGATAAAGTGTGAAAATACTGCCCTTATCCACTTCACTGCTCAAATGAATATCGCCGCCCAATAAACGCGACAGTTGACGGGAAATTGACAGTCCCAATCCCGTCCCACCAAATCGCCGATTGGTCGTGCCGTCCGCTTGTTGAAAGGCTTCAAATACCAACATGAGCTTGTCTTTTGGAATGCCGATGCCGCTGTCTATCACACTGAATTTAATTGTTTTTTGTGGATTCAACCCAATTTTTCGGACAAAATCATCGGTTACAACCGGTCGCCCAATTTCCACACGAATGCTACCAGTCGCGGTAAATTTAAACGCATTGGATAATAAATTATTCAAAATCTGCTTGAGGCGTTGCCCGTCGGTGTAAATGTGGGGCGGCAAATTTTTCTCGTAATTGACTGAAAAAGCAAGTTTTTTATTCTCAGCGACGTGGTGGAATTTGTGCTCGGTGATCTCAGCAAGTTCTGGTAACAAGATTTCTTCTAAATGAACATCCATTTTACCGGCTTCGACTTTCGATAAATCTAGGATTTCGTTGATTAAAGTCAATAAGTCATTGCCCGCGCTGTGAATAGTCTTGGCATATTCCACCTGTTTCACATTGAGATTGCCTGCCTTGTTATTGGAAAGTAATTGCGCTAAAATCAACAGACTATTCAACGGAGTCCGCAATTCGTGCGACATATTCGCTAAAAATTCAGATTTATACTTGCTGGCAAGTTCCAATTCCCGCGCTTTTTCTTCAATATCGCGTTGGGTGCGTTCCAACACGGTGTTTTTTTCACGAACTTCATCCTTTTGCCGCTCTAACTCACGAGTACGCATCTGTAATTCGTCATTGGTTTGGCGCAATTCCTCTTGCTGGGTTTGTAATTCCTCCGTTTGGCTCTGCAATTCTTCCGCTTGGGCTTGCAATTCCTCCGCTTGCGTTTGCGTCTGATTCAATAATTCTTGCATCTTGGTACGAGATTGTGCGGTATTGGTCGCGATGGCAATTGCTTCAGCCACTTGTCTGAGAAATTCCAGATGTTGATCGGAAAAGGCTTCAAATCCACCGAGTTCAATAATTCCTTTTAAACCATCTTCATACAGAAATGGCAACACCAAAATATGCCGCGGCACTGCTTCGCCCAGCCCAGATTGAATATGAATATAATCATCAGGAACTTGGCTGATCAAAATCGCTTGTCGCTCCAACGCCGCCTGTCCGACCAAACCCTCACCTAACGCAAATTGACTGGCTAAATTTTTACGCCGCGTATAACCATAACTTGCAATCATCTTGAGACTGGGTTGCAAACTGCTCAAACGGTTTTCAGGTTCATCTAGCAGATAAATTACGCCAATTTGCATATTCAGATAGCGGCAGATGAAATTGAGAATATTGCGAGATAATGTGGCAATATCTTGTTCTCCACTAATTTTAGAGTTTAATTCTGCCTGTCCCGTTTTTAGCCAATCTTGAGCAGCATTTTTACGTGTCATCTCGCGCAATTGTTCAGTCATAAAAATCAATGCTTTATTCAGTTGATCATGCTCTGACGACATGGTAATTTGACCGCTGTAATTTCCTTGGGCAATCGCGTTGGCTTGCTGAATGGTACTGTGCAAACTCTCTCTCAATTGACGAGCCGCGGCAATAATTTCCGTCACTTCATCAAGCCAATCATATTGAATTTCTTTATCGAGAACTCTACCCTGTGCCAAATTTTTCAGTAATTCATTAATTTGCAACAACGGCGATACTACCATCTGAGTAAACTGATTGGCGACGAAGATCACCAAGATAACCACAGCAATGATGGAAAAAACAAAAATAAATTTGAAATTCTCCACAGCTGCCAATGCCATGCGTTCATCGGTTTGTTTGATTAATATCCAATGTTGCGTCGAGCTTTCCAACGGTTTGATCTGTTGAAACGAGGATATCATATTGTTTTCAATCAACATTCCACTTGGTTTTTCCAAGATCGCTTTAGACAAATTGGGATACATCGCTTGGATGGAATCATTCAACTGTTGATTCAACAGCCTAGTTTTCTTCGTAGGATCAACCAAATAATTACCCGCCTGATCAAGCAATAAGTAGCGAGAGGCATAACTATTTTTATTATCCTGTTGTTTTTGGTTCAATATCTTAAAAATGAATGAAATATCTATGGTGAATGCCATAATGCCGCGCAATTCCTTGTTTTCATCAATCACTGGGGCGGAATAAGTCATCGCCGGATAAATCTTATCATTCACATCCCTCAATGAACGTAACTCACTGATAAAAAATAAATTTTCTTTGGGATTTTTTAACACTTGCTCCACATAAGAAAACTGTTGCACATTTTTTAATTCCGCACTATCAACGAGTCGTGGCGGACGATTTTCAAAATTCGTGAGGAATTCTCCTGCATTATCTTCAATACGCAATAATTCTTGTCCTTTGGGATCAATCAATTGCAACACGGCACACAGTTCTATCGAATCACATAATGAAGCAAACGCATCTATCGTATCATTGAGCCATTTTTTTGTTTTATAAGGCTCGCCGATGTCACGCCAACTCATATAACGACTGAGTGTATAAAAATTTGCCAACATTATCAAATTATTAGGGACACTCGCTAGATTTTTAGTAATTTGGTTGGCAATTGTTTCCACCTTTTCTGCGTCATCGGTGAGCACATTTTGCGTCAAAAAGTGTGCAGTTGAATTGTAACTGTAGTATCCTAACAAGGTGAATGGCACCACCGTCAGCAATAAAAACAGCAAACTGAGTTTCGTTTTAAGACTGATGAAAAGAAAGCGGTAAAACATACGCATGAGGTTAACCTGTTTTAAGTGATTAATAAATATCGTATTTTATAATTTAACGGCATGAATGACTATTTTAAACCGGTTTCTGAAACCTGACAGGTTTGACTAAGCACTCGCCATTCTACCAAAACCCAATTCAAAAGTATTTGTGTTTTCATGAACTATCGCACAATAAAACGATTACTCGCAAAAATTCGCCATTTTCCGCTGCATCCTCAATGGTTTGCCTATCGTGGAGAATCACAAAATCATCGTGCCATTGCCACCCATTTGTCAGGAATAATCTTAGACATCGGTTGTGCCAATCAATCCCTACGTCCCCTGATCGCCGCCGAACATCACTACATTGGACTAGATTATTATGACACTGCCTTACACTGGTATCACACCCGCCCGCAAATTTTCGCCGACGCACAATACTTGCCATTTGCTGCGGAAAGTTTCGATAATGTCTTGTTATTAGACGTATTAGAACATTTACCTCAACCAGAATTGTGTATTGCAGAAATTGCACGAATTTTGAAACCGCGCGGTCATTGCGTTCTCCAAGTGCCATTTTTATATCCTATTCACGATAATCCGCTGGATTTTCAACGCTGGACGCTTTACGGATTACAACAACTCGCACAAAAATATTCACTGCGTATCACCGCGACCAAAATTACCGGTAAACCGTTAGAAACCGGCGCGCTCCTATTCAATATTGCGCTGACGAAAACGTTACTCAACTGGATAAAACAGCGGCATCCGGCGATAATCTTTGGAATTGGCATTCCGCCGCTCATTTTACTGGTGAACTTGGGTGCGTGGTGTTTCAGTTTATTGAGCATTGCCGATGAATTTATGCCACACAGCTATCAAATTATTTTGGAAAAAATTTAAATGCAACATATTGTTATTATAAGCACTTCTTACCCAACGACGCAAGATGGCAGTGAAGCCGCCGGTTCATTTGTCGCAGATTTTGCCCAGCAACTCGCCCAACAAGTACGAGTCAGTGTGATTGCCCCAAGTTTGCAAACTTCACAAGAACAAGTGCATGATAACCTAAAAATTTATCGTTTTCAAGTGCCAATTTTACCACTTTCATCACTCAAACCGCATTATCCGCACCACTGGGTAAAAATTCTCGCCACGCTCAAGGCAGGAGAACAAACGTTAGAAAACTTGGCGAAAATTGAAAAAATCGACCATATCTTCGCTTTATGGGTGCTTCCTTCCGGTTATTGGGCACAACGGGTTGGCAAAAAACATCAAATTCCCTATTCTACTTGGGCATTGGGCAGCGATATTTGGAGTTTGGGCAAAATTCCTGTGTTGAAAACTTGGTTAAAATCGGTATTGCAAACCAGTCAAGTCAACTTTGCCGATGGTTATTTGCTGAAAACTTCTGTCGAACAGCTTTCACAACAAACTTGTCATTTCTTACCCAGCACCCGTCAGCTAACGATTGGAAAAATCAAGCAATTAGCCACGCAGCCACCTTATAAATTTGCTTTTTTGGGGCGTTGGCATCCGAACAAGGGCATTGATATTTTATTGGACAGTTTGGCACAGTTGACCGATCACGATTGGGAAAAAATTGCAGCAATACAAATTTGTGGTGGCGGGATATTGGCGAATCAAGTTGAAAAAATGGTGAAAAAATTGCAGCAACGCGGTTTACCGATAACTTTGCGCGGTTATCTGAATAAATCTGAAGCGATAGAATTGTTTACTTGGGCTGACTTGGTTTTTTTACCGTCACGGATTGAAAGTATTCCGGTGGTTTTTTCAGATGCGATGAAATGTCGATGTCCGATTATCAGTATGCCGGTGGGAGATTTACCGCGCTTACTGCTTGATTATCAAGTCGGTGTTGTGGCGAAAACGGTTTCTGCCCCCGCGTTTACTTCAGCAATTCGAGACATGCTGACCCACACGCCACAAGAATTTACGGAGGAATTAGGAAGAGCCGCGCAAGATTTTAGCTTAGAACAGGCAGTGACGACTTTTTTACAAATTATCTCGACTCGTAAAATCTAATTGCTTGATTAATTTGGCAGGAATTCCAGCATATAACGAACAACTTTGTAATTTTCCTGTCACCAAACTGCACGCCCCGACTAC
>DYNO01000106.1 GCA_020721025.1 Thiomargarita sp.
GTCAATACTTTTTGGGTTATAGACCTGTTTCACTTGGTATTAAAGATTTCAAATGGGTTCTATATCCATTGTCAAAGCCGGTAAAAATGTTATTAAACCGAGCATTATTTTTTTGTTCGTGTCGAGAATAATTAAGCGTGGTTGTGGTGGAAAAGTCATCGGAGCGTTTTAAACGATACTTCGCATAAATTGTATTGATTTCGTTGGGCCACTCAGCCTCAGTTAAAAACAACGTTCGCGAGGGACGATCTCCGGTACTGCTGAGGTGTTGCAATGCACTGTGCTGGATTCCTAAAGTAAAAATATCTTGATAATCAAGGCGTGCGAACAAACTGCGACTTTTGACTGCACCGGCATAAGGTTCACGTTGTGCTGCGGGAATTATCACCCTGCCATCAAACGTTGTTGCGTCCACCGGCTGAAACAACGCAGGATATTCTTCAGCCAGATTGGCTTGATTCGCAGTATGTTGATGGGCATTAAAACTGGCAGACCAGTGAGGATTAAAGCGGTGATTTGCAGAAAAATGATAATACTGAAAGTCATCGTTTCCCGTTGCCGCGCCCACTCGTACTTCTTGGCTACGTTGACTGCCTTGAGTAATGATATTAATCACGCCACCAAACGCATCTGCTCCATAGACCGCTGAACTGGGACCATAAACAATTTCAACACGTTCGGCATGATAGAGCGGGAAATTATCAGCAATAGCTAAGGTTTCGCCCGTTGCAGCATCAATCCGAATGCCGTCTTGCAAAATCATGAACTTGCGATGCGTAAAATGTCCGCGAAAAGTGATGTCGTTGTAACGAGTGGGATCATTTTGTTGCTGTACATCGACACCGGGCAAATCTCGCAGTAAATCAACTAAATTACGATATCCTCGTGTTTCGATATGATGACGTTCAATGACCATCATTGTAGCAGGAGTATCTAACAAATTTTCCTCGTAACGAGAAGCGGTAATGACTTTCACTTTCATCAACTCTTCCAATGATAAATCGAGCAGGGATTGAATGTCATTGTCAGCAGGGATAGAATTTGCGAAAGTGGGAAGCACACTCAAACTGACAAGTATCCAGACTACGATCATTTTTTTGGCTAGGGAAAACATCATGTTGACCTTTGTTTTTAATGTTTTAGTATCGTTATAATTCATTGTTACCGATTGACAGATAAAAATTTCTTGTTGCGTAACGAGAGGAATTTAATTTTCAATAGTTCAAAAATTATATTTTAATATCAATTAGTTATATAATTAGCAAAATAACTATCACTTATTGATTTTCAGGTAGTGCTACACCGGTCAGGAAAATTGGTTATTTTAAACCTGATAAGTTTCAGAAATCTGTCAGGTTTGAATCTCTGAAAAATATTGTTATCCTGACTGAATGTGGCACTACCGATTTTCATAAGTAGTTGTAGAGAAAGTCTAAACCATCGAATTTTCTCATCAAGCTGGATAAATATCGCGCGAGAGTTTCTGCACATCCACCGTCCAACTCAATGAAGTTTCATGTGTTTTACGACACAATACCGCAGAACCCAAGTATGCCGGTTGACTTTCCAAATACAAGGTTGGCACGGACAGATGATGCGCCACCACCGATGCGGGTAATCCGAGCGCAGTGTCAATAATTTCAAAGCCAGTAAATTCATTAAATAAGCCGCGCCACGCCTGATCTGAAAATCGCCAAAAATCCCAAGGGGCATCGTGAATTGCCCATGTTTGATGTGTCGCTATCATCACCCATCCACCCACTTGCAACACTTGATTCATTTCTAACACCACTTTCCACGGCATAAGTAAATGTTCAAACACGGAAATGCAAAATATCGCATCAACATGGCGGGCAGGAAATAAACGACTCAAATGATGTGCATCCCCCACCACATCGACATTTTCGCCGCTCAAAATATCCATGCCCACATATTTCAAATGCGAGGGTACAATCTCACGCCGGCTTAATCCCGAACGCGCCCGTGACCCCAATTCCAGCACGGTACCTTGTTCAAGCTGTTGTAAGTGGATGAAAAATTTTCGCAACAACGCATGGTACGCATCAGCTTGCACCGCTTTTTCCGTCAAATTTTCGATAACTACCGTAGTTTGATTTTCAAGCACAAAAACCAACCGAATTTGGAGCGCAAAATCTTGATAATTCAGCGGAATCGAGGCAAGAAAACGACAATGTTGTGCATGATTCACGCCGTAATGCGCTGCCACATCGCCACTTTCGCGTCCATAGCCTTCTAAACGTTGGTAGGATTGATCGGGCAATTGATAGCCAAATTCCCATATCGAGAATTGAGAATGAAACGCCCAGCCGCGCAAATAAATCCCGCCACGAAAATAACAAAATTCGTCAATAAACCATTCAAATGAATTCGTTGTCATAAATAATCCGTATCACCCGCCATCAACCACCACCGTTCAGCCACATCAGTCGGGGGAAAAGTCTGCGTCCAAATATTGTGAGGCACCGCAATTTCCAGACTCAATTGAGTGCGGTCGCGGGCGGGAAAAGTCGAGACAAATTGCTCAGTTATCCACAAACTGATTTGCGAAACGCCGCGTTGATGGGCTAAATGACGCACATGTTGTACCGCCAAGGGAACATAATCCAGATGTCCGATGAAATCCATCAGTTTACACAATTCACCTTCAAAATGCAGCACCACTAAGGCAACAATGCGCTGATCTTGGGCGACAAAAAATAATTCATATTGATTATGTGGATGTGATAAATAACGGTAGTGCACCCGCTGCCAATCGCGCACCCCAACGAGGGACTGATTCAGACAATTTACCATTTCTTTCCATAAGTTATGAACCAATTTTGCTTTATTCCATGCTTTCATCCGCCAGCGTCGCACCAAGCCACGAAAAGAGAACTTTTCTCGCCAAGCGATCAGTTCTGAAGGTCGCGACAGGGTTGGTAAATTCTCAAGGCTCGGATAGCGTAATTCAACCACTTCGCCCACCGGTGCATAGAGATGTAAATTTTGCGCTAACTGCACATGACGACGACTCGGAAAGCCAAATCCTATCCATGTTTTCACGCCGTAGCCAATATAATATTCTAAAAAACTGGCAGTTGTGAGAAAAAACGCTCCCTTTCGAGTCAAAACGCCCCGTTCTTTCGACAACACCATCACATCGGTGATTTGCACCGCAGTTTTCGGTTGACCAAAATACAAAATTTCTCGCAAACTGCCGCCATAATGCGCGATTAATTGCTGTTCCGACCATGCTGTGATCCCCAAACCACGCCCTTGTCCATACTTCCAATTCCAAAAAGCCGGGCTCATCGGTTTTGCAAACACTTGGTTGAATAAATCACAAATTGCTGGCTGCTGTTCAGGAGTCATCGGGGTAATTTTCCAGCGTGGGACGTGCGTTTTGGTGAATTCGAGCATTAAGAAGGATTGTGATAAAACGTCATATTGATAATGCCAGCGTTGCAACTGATAAGTGAGGTTTGACAATTGGTTATGCGATACTTGTAAGGTGCTTGATAACGTTTGATGATGCTTTTGCAATAAATTCAGCCAAAAGTTCAAAAAGGGCAACATATTTTCAGAATAGTCGGTGTGCTGCGTCTCGGCAAAACCACAACGTCGGGCTTGCGCTTGTACGTGTTCGAGCAGGGCAAAGTTATCGAATCCTTGCTGTGCAGTACGTTGGAGGCTAAAATGACCAATCATTAATAATTTTCCGCCGAGATTTAACAAGTTATGCGCGGCATTGAACAAAGTTAAGCCATCGAATGGGGGAGTATTCTGCCAATAAATCAGATGGGTGTGGCTTGAGGTCGTCGCCAATTCTGTGATTTTTTGCTGTTGTACGGCAATCGAAGTATTTAACTGCATTTTTGCCAATTGAAACAGGGCAATATCTTGATAAATCAGTGTGATGGGTTGCCCGTGCGCGGCGAAATTGTTGGCGAGTGAGGCGGGTACGTCAATCAGTAAAATGTCGGTGGCGGGGGCAACACTGGACAAGATTTGCTGGGTTAATTTTGACGGCGTAACTTGTTGATTCCCATTAATTATCTCCGAGAAAGATTGAATGCCGGGATGAATATAATCCAGCGGCAAGTTTTCCAGTTGGAGACAGTACGAGTAAATATTGTATGGAAAGGGCAGCGATTGGGAATTAGACATGTGAACGTGGTAATTTTTTGGCGAAAGTATTGCCACATTTTACTCAATTTTTACTGATGAGTAAACCTATTTGCCAACAGTTCAAATAGTTTTAAAATTTTATTTTAAATTTCAATGGATTATTTGGAATTGTTCTAAGTTGCAACAGATTGACCGTGCGTTGATGCGTCACGGCATAAGGCAGCAGCGGGCTAAAATGGGGTCGCAATGAAAAATCTCGCGATTTAAGAATCGTCTGCGCCGGGCAAAAAATAGGAACATGGTAAATTTTATCAATAAAAACAGTAATAAATAAATAATTTCTTAATTCGTGACGGGTTTGTGTGCATCAAATAATATTCATAGATTTTTGCAAACGCTTAAGGTATTATACGCAAAGCCGCCTCGATAAACTTGCGTAAACATAAGCGGTTAGCGGGGATTCAACGGATGACAATATTTTGGCGAGAACAGATTGATTTCGTTGATGATTGCTTGACGATCATCACCCCATGACGGAGTGAATATTCGCTCATTGACGCATCGCTATTTTAAATTCAGATCAATACGTGATAATAAAACGGGACGTTGTTAAAAAATAGCGAAATGGCGTAAATTTGTCAAACGCATTGATAATATCGAGGGATGGCAAAAATGTTTTTCAATGTCAATAGTTATCGCTATCCAGAGAGTGATGACTCAATCATGACGGAAGTTGTAAAGAATCCTCTGGAACAAAGCTGGGAGCATCACAACAGCGGGAACGCATCTTAAGCATTTGAAATATCGAAAATTCAAGTGTCGTGAGCCATCAAGGTAATTGGATTATCAATAAAATCAAGCAATAACAGTCAAAAAATTACCTGTCGAACACTCCGGGCAAAAGAAGCGTTGCCGCAAACGAGCGATTGACGTTTTAAATCAATCTAATAAGCACGTTTAAATACCAATCGAACTTTATCCCATTGAATCATTTGCACCAACAGGACTGCTCATCGCATTATCATGAATGATAGCGTGGGTGGAATTTGAATTTTAACTTGAATCCAAAGGTTAGAAATTAAGACAAGGCAACTCACTTGGCAAGGTGCAGAATTTGAGTGAATCATTTGGGGGTAAGTTTGTTCATTTTAATCGAACGATAACCATACTCCTATCGTTGAGAAAAAGTCAAGGCGCGTCCAATCGACAAGACAGCTGGTGAAAAGAGTGTGATTTTATCCTAAATGTTGCACTGAAACATTGCTGGGAATTGAGAATTAACGCATTGATTTAAAACCAAGTTTTTAGAGTTCACCAATCAAGTATGATGATAAGCCACTGATATTGCAATATTCTATTGTGGCATCTTGAGGTCGATAGAGCAACGTTAATCATTTCCATATATTATAATAAATTGAAAGATTTTCAGCCGATTGACGGCAAAAGCAGCCGATGTTTCACTTCTTGAATCTGACTAGCCGCCGCCGTCACGATAGTTTGGAACCTTGCCTGATTCGATGAAATTGAGCGTCGCTTGGACGCATTTTTCTTGCACTTGCGACATGCACGGATCAAATCGTACAATTATCGTTGTGAAAACATCAACATGAGGTTCATTTTGGCATGAGGATTCGGTTCGCGACATCGGGTCGTGTGCAATAGCTCATTTTTTGATGATAATACATTGAGCTCACTGAATAACTAGCCTCTTCAATGAAACGTGGAATGAAATGTTTTATATCGAGAAAAAGACCAAGTAATTCAGCGATTTTCTCTTCCTGTTTGGTTAATTTCCCTCAATATATGGCGTATAGAATTGCTCCTGCACTGTCTCGACTTTAGAATACCATTTCTGTTCGCTGACTGGAAAGTGTGGCAAAGATTATGAGGGATCAACTTCTCAACAAAATCATCGTTATTTTATACGAATATCGCGGAAAATTTGAGTGTGATATGCAGCGAACATTGAAGTTATGGGTTTGAGAATACTGTGGCAAGCAATAGAAGTCTATTATAATCAATAAATTATCTATATCCGATCCGGTGAGGATAATTTGTGACAGCGCAGGATGGTGAGGCAAGGTGACATGTTGCGTCCTACGTCGCACTGAAAACGATGGTATCTTTCTCAATTGTGGTGTGAGTGGTGGTACGCTCAACTAAGGGAACTCATAACCATGAAGAGAATATTGATAAACGCGACCCAACCAGAAGAATTACGCGTAGCAATGGTTGATGGACAACGGTTATATAATTTTGATATTGAAACCGCAGCGCGTAAGCAGTCTAAATCAAATATTTACAAAGGACGAATCACTCGGTTAGAACAAAGTTTGGAAGCGGCATTTGTGGATTACGGGGCAGAACGGCATGGGTTTTTACCGCTCAAGGACATTGCACGCGGGTATTTTAAGAAGCCCGAACTTGTTGATGACGGAAATGAGGCGGCGACAGAATCGTATTCTCGTGCCAATGTCAAAAACTTGTTGCGCGAAGGGCAGGAACTCATTGTTCAGGTTGATAAAGAAGAACGGGGCAGCAAGGGCGCGGCATTGACCACCTTTATCAGTCTCGCGGGGCGATATTTGGTGTTGATGCCCAACAATCCGCGGGCGGGTGGCGTGTCGCGGCGCATTGAAGGCGAAGATCGTACCGAAGCGCGGGAAGTGATGAATTCGTTGGAACTTCCTGATGGCATGGGGGTGATTTTGCGTACCGCAGGCGTGGGGAAATCGGCGGAAGAATTGCGTTGGGATTTAGAATACTTGCTGCAATTGTGGTCAGCGATAGAAAATGCCGCGCAACAACGTATCGCACCGTTTTTAATCTATCAAGAAAGTAACATCATTATTCGCGCCATTCGTGACTACTTGCGTGAAGACATTGGCGAAATCTTGGTTGATGACGAGGAGATTTATAACGAAGCTGCCGAATTCATGCGTCAAGTGATGCCGCAACATGTTGAAAAAGTGAAATTGTACAAGGATAAAGTACCGCTATTTTCTCGTTTTCAAATTGAAAGTCAGATTGAAACCGCATTTCAACGCGAGGTCAAATTACCCTCCGGCGGTGCGATTGTGTTTGATCACACCGAAGCTTTGGTGGCAATTGACATTAACTCGGCGCGGGCAACCAAGGGCGTGGATATTGAAGAAACTGCGTTAAATACCAATTTAGAAGCGGTGGAAGAAGTGGCGCGGCAATTGCGGTTGCGTGACGTGGGCGGCTTGGTTGTGATTGATTTTATTGACATGCTCAGTCATCGTAATCAACGTGAAGTCGAAGGTCGCTTGAAAGAATCCTTGAAAATGGATCGGGCGCGGGTACAAGTGGGGCGAATTTCCCGTTTTGGTCTGCTCGAAATGTCGCGGCAACGGTTGCGTCCGTCATTGGGCGAATCCAGTCAAGTGGTGTGTCCGCGGTGCAGTGGGCAAGGCACGATTCGTAGTGTGGAATCATTGTCACTGGCAATTTTACGGTTGATCGAAGAAGAGGCGATGAAGGAAAACACCTCAAGAATCATTGCCCAAGTTCCGGTGGATGTCGCAACCTATTTGCTCAACGAAAAACGTCAGTCTATTTACGACATTGAAGCGCGGCAAAAGATTCACATCTTACTGATTCCTAACAAAACGATGGATACACCGATGTATCGGGTACAACGAGTGCGTTTGGATGAGAAAAAAGAAAGTGAGGATAAAGCCAGCTATCAATTGATGACTCCCGTCGATGAACCAGTGATGGAAACGCCATTTATGCCACCGCCCATTGTGGAAGATACCGAAGAACCCGCAGTGAAAGCCGTCACTCGAATCGTACCACCGCCGCCCATTCTCGAAGAAGAAACGCCAAAAACTGTCGGATGGTGGCAACGGATGTGGGGCGGATTGTTAGGAAAAACCAGCAGTCCGGAGAGTAAGTCGGCATTGACTTCACCCAGTCCACGCAAGCATACGCCACAAAATAACAACAGATCGGCTGCGGTGAAAGCGGCGCGTCGGGCAGCTCAAGAATTGGCAAAAGTGCAACCCGCTAATGTGCCAGAGGAAATTGACGCAGACAAACCAGAGATGACGGAAACAGATGCGAAAAAGCCGGAAACTGCCAATCGCAATCGCCGTCCCACTCGCAATAAACGCCGTAAAAGAACCGAGCCAAATACCGCGGGTAGTAACAATGCAGCAGTGGCAACCACTGAGGTGAAAAAAACGTCGGAAGTGACTAAAGAATAACAAATTGCGTTGTAATGGTTTCGGACAGTTTTAAAATTTCATTTGATAACAATAAACTGTCCGATACCGTATTTTTCAAAGTGATACTTTTAAACCGCTGTTTCTGTGAAAATCTGATTCAGGCAAAGAAATGTCAGAACCGATCATTTTTTCTTAACAAATGTTGATTTGAATCATATTTGCTAACTGCCACGTTACTTTGTGGGGCTGATCTGCCAAAGCCTGTAGTTGTGAAACTACAGACGCTTTATGTATCTAAATCAAAAGCCTGTGTTTATACACGACAACATACAGTGACACGGTCATTTGTTAGACACCCGTTCCCATTACTAACGGGAAATTGATTATAGCCGTTTCTATTAGGTAGCGCAAACGACTGTTCAATCGAAATTTAACTTGCTTTTATTAGCATACATTAGGAATCGTTATGGAAATTAACGATAGTTATCAACCGTTATTTGGCAGGAGGGGGTGACGTAACGGATTCAGAAAAAGAGGGAATCCCCAATTGTGCCAACCAATCATCAACCATCTCTTGATTATTAAAATAAAATCCGACCAATGCCGTGACGATTAATAACAAAAAGATGAATTTCAACAGTTTCACCAATAATGGCGTTTGTTTACGTCCATCACTGATCGCTTTTGCGACCTTCGCTTTATGCGCGGCGGCTTCCCGTTTTGCCTGTTTTTCTTTATCCGCTTGCAACTGAGCATCGTAACTCTGGCGTTTATCCGGGTTGTTCAAAATCGCAAATGAGCGTTGAATATCCGCGATTCTTGCTTCATAAGCCAGTTTCTGTTCCTTCGCCACATCTTGCGCGGCTTGTTTAATAATGGTTGCGTCGGTTTGATTATCTAAACCCAAAATATCTAACGCTTTTTTTCTCAATTGCGGTTCAGCATTTTTTGACTGAGTGAGCAATGTAAAGGCTTGTTTTATCCCAGCAATACTCTCTTCATAGGACTTTTTTGCATCCAAATTGGCTTGTTGCGCGGCTTGCTTGATTTTTGATTGCTCAATGTCCGCGGTAACACCCAAAACTTCGTAATGTGTTTGTTGTGCCAGCATTCTAACTCCTTATGACCATGCGTGTATTTGATACCATCATGAGAATTATTGACTCTGCGTATTGTAGCACATCAACTCTGATGGACGACTCGTTTTCATAAACTTTATCATTAACTTGACGTGCCAGTTTGTCATCGATCCCACAGTCATTCACAAGCGTGTTATGATTGATGCATCACCCAATTCTTTCTAAAATAAACAGAAAGTTATTCAATAACCCGCGATGTCCTTCATTTCCCTTATAAATCATGAAATGGTGTGATGAATCTGGTCAAGTACAGCAATGTTAAGGGATTTTAAAAAAATTGATGGTAGCGGTCAGTCGTGAGTTAAATCAATGAATTAGAAATTTAACTGACACCCTACCAAACTAACCCAAAAATCGTGATTGTGATGAACAGCAAAATGGACGTATTAGGTCAATCGGTGGTGGTATTTTCCAAAAATTACATGCCCGTGAACCGCGTCAATGTCAAACGGGCGATATTACTCTTGGTGACGGAAAAAGCAGAACCTTTAGAATTAAATGGTTGCAAAGCCATTGCCGTGCATTCTCCCAACATTGTGTTTTTTGTGCCACAACATATTCGTCTGAAAGAAGCCCATGCCGAACGAACGTGGCGAGTTCCTCCGGTGACGCGTCGTGAATTGTTGCGTCGGGATAAACACACTTGTCAATATTGTGGTAGCACCAAAAAATTGACGCTGGATCATGTGGTGCCACGTTCCAAAGGAGGAAAACATACATGGGATAATATTGTCATTGCGTGTGAACAGTGCAATAGCCGCAAGGGCGACCGAACTCCGCAACAAGCCGGCATGATACTACGCACTGCTCCAAAATCGCCCGCCCATCCCGCAGTTTTATTTGCTGAAGAATTCTGGCGCAATCACGGCTTAATCGTCGAATAATTGCTCATTTCCCTTGATTCCTGTCGGTTACGCTACGGGAAGGTGTCGTTTTTTCTCTTTTTTCCCTATCAGCTTGTTTCTATTCAACCTTATTACGATATTGTGGTAACAAACGTTTCAGGTCATCGGGCAGATGATGTGCTAATACTTGTTCGATCAGCGGTGAATAACGTTGATATTGAATTCCCAAGTAAATCACAAAAATTCCAATCAGTGACAGTACGATGGGAAAAAGGAGCACGTCACGAAAGAGATCATGTGCCAAATGTCCTAAATATCCCAACACTCCCAACGCGCCAAAGACAATAAAAACTTTGCGTTGCAACAATACTGAAAGCAGTATCAATCCAAGATTAATCAAAAAATACAGAAATTTGCCTGATTCGCTGTCACTTTCTAACAATGACAATCCGCCCCAAAATGCCAACATGCCAAACAGATACATCCAAAATGCGTAATCTTGCTTGGTGCGTCGGTCAATTGCATACGCCACCAACAACATCATCAATCCGAAAATTAACGAGACCCACAACCGTTCATGCCAGTCGAAATCCATCTTTCCGAACAATAATGGCGTTAAATCCATTGACATGTACCACAGTGAGAAGGCAACGGGTGCCATGAGGAAGGGGAAGGGAATGAAACGCAGGGCAAGGAGTCCGGCAAGAATGGTAGATAAATCAATGAAAAACCAATTGCTTTTGATGACGATATGATAATTTTCAAGCTGTTCTGATTGCGTGCCGTCGTACCACAATCCACTCATTTCTTGAAAACCGTAAACCATCAATGGTACCATGCAGACGCTCATCGTGAATAATAACCCACCGGGAATCACTTGTTGTTCTTTAAACCATAAATGATAACCCGCCCCGACAAAAGCCACTGCATACACTCCAGAAATAAAAAAAATACTTCCTCCACCGTATTGCTGCCATGCCAAACTTAAAAACCAACCCATCGACAAAATAACCAACAGCGCGCCAAAGTAATAGGCTAAATGGGAAATAATGAATTGAGGTTGATCGCGATAACGCGTCTCAAATGCCTGCCATAACGCTTCTGCCTGCGCGGGTGACAACAAATTTTGGGTGCTTGCCCACTCGAAATCGGATTTAGAAAGCTTCATGAGGAATCCTATAGA
>DYNO01000107.1 GCA_020721025.1 Thiomargarita sp.
TCAAGATGATAAAAAACAATCAGTTAAAAATCATCACTCGTGACGCTGGAGCGTCCGGACTGCATTCCAACGCGGAGAGGCTGTAAAAGAACTCCCAAAATTGACAATTTTTGACTTGTAAGTTGTTGATTTTACATAACCAAAAATCCAAAAAATGAGGTTCTTTCACAGCCTCGGAGCATTGGAACGAGGAAACTAATATCAGGCGTTATGGTAACAGGACTAACTCGTTACTAAGTTTGGTAATACGTGTTTTTCAAGCTCTGCTTGACGATTTGCACCCCACGAAGCAGAGCTTTTTGACAGGCACTATCAAATTGACTAAAAGCCACTCCATTTATCCATGAGATTGGGCAACCATAAAATGACTTGTGGAAATAAAACCAACAAGATGAGACAGAGCACTTGCAAGATCACAAAGGGGATAATGCCTTGATAAATCACGCTAATTTTCATCCCCGGCGGAGCGACCGCTTTCAAATAAAACAGTGAAAAACCAAAGGGAGGCGTGAGAAATGAAGTTTGTAAATTCACCGCGATTAACATCGCAAACCACAGCAAATCAATCTGAAAATGGACTGCTATCGGGGTGAGTATGGGCACCACAATGAAGCAAATTTCTAAAAAATCTAAGAAAAATCCCAAGATGAAAATGAGCAACAAACTGATTGCAATGAAGCCCCATTTTTCGCCGGGCAAGTGAGTAAAAATATCATGAATCAGCATATCCCCTTGCATTCCCCGAAATACCAAACCAAACGCGGTCGCACCGATGAGAATTAAAAACACCATGCTCGTCAGTCGAGTGGTATGACGCATCGCATCCAATAAATTTTGTAAAGTCAATTTGTTATGTGACCCTGCCAAGAGTAACGCACACAGCGCTCCCAAGGCGGCAGATTCGGTCGGCGAGGCAATTCCGAAGAAAATCGACCCAAGCACCGCGAGAATCAAAATAAGGGGGGGAAAAACACTTTTCATCACTCGCAGTAAAAATGCTCGATCCCATAATTGCAAGGCTTCCGGCAACACTGGGGCAACTTGCGGCTTAAGTAAAGCGATCAAAATGATGTACATAATATAACTTGAAATCAACAAGATACCCGGTATCACCGCAGCAATAAATAAACGACCAATCGGCACACCCATCACATCGGCTAATAAGATCAAAATCACACTGGGCGGAATCAATTGTCCCAATGTCCCCGCCGCGGCAATGGTTCCGGTGGCGAGTTGCGGAGAATAGTTATTTTTCAACATGGTAGGCAGGGCGACAATGCCCATCGTGACAACCGTTGCCCCGACCACGCCCGTGGTTGCTGCGAGTAATCCACCCACGATAATGATTGATAATGCCAATCCACCGGGCAATCGTCCGAAGAGCAATCCCATTGTTTCAAGTAAATCTTCTGCCAATCCGGATTTTTCCAACACAATGCCCATGAAAATGAATAAGGGAACGGCTAACAAGGTGAAATTGGTCATCACGCCCCAAATCCGCAGCGGAAGCAGGTTGAAAAATTCCAATCCTAAAAAAACTGAACCAAAACCGATAGCTATCGCGCCCAAGCTGAATGCCACAGGATAACCCATCATTAGCACAACAACTAGGGTGGCAAACATGACTAATGCCCAAACGTCCATATTTATTTCTCCACGTGATGACCAAGTAAAAACAACAGGTTCGTTAAACTTTGTGAAATGCCTTGCAATAACAATAATGTAAATCCCAACGGAATCGCGGCTTTGAGCAAGTAACGATGGCTGAGACCGCCGGCATCGGAAGAAATTTCTTGATGGAGGTAGGCATCATAGACAAAGGGGTAGGAACTGATGATGACGATGAGGCAAAATGGGATAAGAAACAAGGTGCTGCCAATTAAATTGACCCACGCTCGCCGGCTGGGATTCATCCACCTGCTTTGATAAAGAATATCGACCCGCACATGTTCATCATGTTTGAGAGTGTACGCGCCACCGAGTAGGAAAATGAGGGCGAAAAAATGCCATTGCAATTCTTGTAACGCGCCAGAACTGTGGGAAAAATTGAAAATTCCGGTTGAAAGTAAATAACGCATAGCAATGTCGTAAAAAATTAATAATACCATTGCCAATACCAACCATGAAACTGATTTTCCTACCCATTCATTGAGTGCGTCGATGGTACGAATCAGAATTTTTGCTCCGGTGATCATGAAAAAGTGTCCTTGCTGAGAATTCACTGGGACGCAAATTATAGCAAATATCGGTTACATCACACTTTTTGGTTTGAAGCATCAAGCAAACTGGATTGAAATGATTGAGAAATGCTCTGGCGCGGCGATAACCGATAATATTTTGTATTTGATAGAGAAAAAAGTGTCTGTGTACATTGCTTTTTCAACTTGATAAAATTCGTATTAATTGCGCTCCTTCTCAATACAATCTCTTTGATTTTATGCAAAACTATCCCAGATGGTTCGACGACGCACTCAGTTTTATTGCTCAAATGAATCGGCTTGATTGGTTACTGATGTCCTACCTGATTCTTGCCATGTTGCTTGGTTTTTGGCGGGGATTGGTCAAAGAAGTGTTCATTTTATTGACGTGGCTGATTTCAATTGGGATCGCGCTGATTTTCATGCCAAAATTTTCTCATTTATTGACGCATCTGATTACATTCCCAAGCGTGCGCTTTATTGTTGCCCTGCTCACCTTGTTTCTCATCTCGATGATTTTATTTGGTTGGTTCGGCGATTTGGTGGTGCAATCAATGCGTCTCAATCGGTTATCGTTGGCGGAACATTTCTTGGGAATGATACTGGGTGGGATACGTGGTTTGGTCAGCCTCGCTTTTATCATTATCCTTGGCAGCATGACGCAACTTATTGAAATTTCTGATTGGAAGCAATCGTTATTCATTCACCACATTGGACAAGCGGCGCAATTTCTGATCAATCAGCTACGATGATTTTTTAAGATACCGAATATTTTTCTATAGAAGTCGTAACTATCGCTCAACAATTTATGCTATGCTCTGACGTATGGAAACCAAAATCAAGTTGACATAAAATTGTTGTCAGTTGTGAATCGGAAAATATCTCATCAAGATGCTCTAAAATCAAGACATTGCAACGAGATATTCCTAAATGGGTTCATGGAATTTTCTCTATGAACTTTGGTAATGATACCGTTGTTTGCAGGAAAGTAACAGGACAAAACCATGAAAAAACATCTTGTTGTTACCCCCTCAAGTTTGTCGTCCATTTCCCCCCTTGCAACCGCTTATGACGCGGAACTTGCTCAACGTTTGCATACGGAGGTCGGCAGCAAACTTGACCATGAGTATCTAGCCGGGGATGGTTTTAAACTATCCGCAGCAGATATTCTCAAATCGTTGTCAAATAAGGAAAATATAGTTTTGTTGGATGTTCGCACCCCCGCTGAACAGCAAGTCGTCGGTCTCACGCATCCCAAAGTGCTGTCAATTCCGTTGGATAAACTGATGCTTAAAGAAAATCTCGATAAACTTTCTTCCCACAAAGACAGCAAAATTGTAGTTGTCTGTCATTCAGGCGAACGTGCTGCTCTTGCTACGGGTTTACTGCAAGCGGCGGGCGTTCCTAATGTTTCCTTTCTGGGTGGTGGTTTGATTCAATTAGTGACAGCACTAACCCCTAAAACTGCTCCAATGCAATAAGTTTTCATTTTATGGGTTGACCATAGCAAGCGTATGGTATATAAGCAACGCGTCATACACCTTTGTATTTCAAATAATTTTGGTGTATGACACTGCGTTTATGAACCCTACGGCTTGTTTATTCTCTTTGTTAATGGTTTAGAAGCTGGATTCAAATAACCGAGCGTAATTTGCAGCAGCCGTTCTCACGTCAGTCTGTCCGAAAACACCATGAATTACCGCGAGATTATCTGCTCCCAAGGCGATCAATAAATTAGCGTTTTCTGGCGTGATGCCACCGATGGCGACAATGGGACAAGTGAGGGATTGCCGCGCTTGCTGTAATATTTCAAGTGGCGCAGATATCGCGTGGGGCTTGGTGGGTGAAGCGAAAAAACTGCCAAATGCCACATAAGTTGCCTCCTGCGTCATGGCATGTTGGGCAAGCGCGACTTGGTTGTAACACGACACACCAACCCACAATTGTTCTTCTTTAATCAGATGAGATATCGTTTCGTGCGACATATCACTTTTACCCAAATGAACACCTTCCGCATTCACTTGAACCGCCAACTCCGTATCATCATTGATAATCAAGGGGACGTGATAATGTTGACAAAGTTGATGCAACTCATGGGCTTGTCGATAGCGAAAGGTGCGAGAATGCGATTTGTCACGATATTGCACCACCCGCGCCCCCCCCAAGATGGCTTGTTCCACTGTGGCTACAAATTTATCTTCAGGAATCAGTTGATTATCGGTAATTACATAAAGTCCACGAGGAAGTGTCATGGTGGTCATTGGGCTGGAGTTTCAAAAATTTGTTGACGATGTTGTTGAAAAAACACTAAATTATTGCGAACTGCCTTCACAACGGAGCGCGGGGTAATGGTGGCACCAGTAAACTGGTCAAAAATTCCACCATCTTTTTTCACTTTCCAACCCGTTTCGAGCGGATCGGTCAGGGAATGCCCCGCAAATCCTAAAATCCACGGCGACCGTTTTGCTTCAATTTTATCCCCCAACGCTGGCGTTTCTTGATGGGCAGTGACTCGGACTCCCGCAACCCTGCCATCGAGATAAATACCGATCAGGAGATAAATATTCCCATTGTAACCGTCAGGTGCAACCGAATTAAATACCGCTGCCACCGGTTGCCCATTTTTGCGCGCCCGATAGACCATGACCGGCTCCGTTGTGCCGAGCAAGTCACTGTCAACAAAATGACGAACATCATTAGTTAAATCATTATCATAGTGTTCTTTGTCAATAATCACATTCAAACTGCTCAACAAAGTCATGCGCTCATTGGCGATAATGCGTGGCAAAGTCCACTGATAGCTGAAGACAACCATTCCCGTGCCCAGAATCGTGCTTAAAGTCAAGACGAGTACCACTTTTATGATTTGTTTGACCATTGCGCTACTCCTGTTTTCCAGAGCCAAACACCGCAGGACGGGTCAAATAATCAATCGTGGGGGCAACCATGTTCATCAATAGTACAGAAAATGCAATGCCATCAGGATAACCGCCCCAAGTGCGAATGACATAGGTTAAGATGCCAATGCCTGCGCCATAGACCCAACGCCCTTTGGCAGAAGTCGCCGCGGTGACGGGATCGGTGGCGATAAAAAATGCCCCAAAAATCGTTGCACCGCTCATAATATGAAACATGGCAGAGGGATAACGATCAGAATCGACGAGCGAAAATATCACCGCGATAATAAACAAAGTGCTGATCATGCTGACGGGAATGCGCCAATCGCATACTTTGGTGACAGCCAACCACACGCCACCGAGCAAAAATGCCAGATTGATGATTTCCCACCCCTTGCCGCCCCAAGAGCCAAATAAGGGCTGATGCCGAATTTCTGCCACCGTATGATATTGATTTAACCCTGTTTTCATCGTATCTAACGCGGTCGCACCACTGACTGCATCGAGTGTCAAACCGGCGGTGTGATGTCCCAAAAATATCAGATTAATGCTGTCCATGAAGCTGGGATAGACCTTGCCCAATTCGGATAAAGCGGGAAAATGCGTCATTTCTAAAGGGAAGGAAATCAACAATACCACGTAGCCAACCATTGCCGGATTAAACGGGTTATAACCCAAACCGCCGTAAAGATGTTTGGCGAAAATCATCCCGAATGAAACTGCAAGTACGACCATCCACCAAGGCAGAAAGGGCGGCACGGCTATCGCCAATAACCACGCCGTCACCAGCGCGCTGTTATCTTGCAAAGTGGGGGCTATCGGACGATGACGCATCCATAAAACGAAGGCTTCGCACGCGAGCGCGGTCACACTGGCGAGTAAGATATTGATAACAATGCCCCAGCCAAAAAACCAGATGTGGGCAGCAATACCGGGTAACAACGCGAGTAAGACAGAACGCATCAATGTGGTGACATGACCATGCGATTGATGAATAAAGGGTGAGCTTGAGAGTTGAAAGTACATAAGTCCATTCTACAACAAATCTTCGCTGCATATCCTGATGTAGGTCAAGGAGTTGGCAAAATCGTTGAATGCAATGCAGCGAAGTGGTTAGGGTCAGTGTTTAAAAAATTGTCAAATCAATGAGATGACTCGTGATGATGTTTGCTACAATTGTCATGTGATTCTAACAAGGTCAACGTCCCTTGTCATGTGATTCTAACAAGGTCAACGTCCCTGCAAAAAAACGCTTGATTGCAGTGACGGGATCAGTTTCATCCGTAATGACCAAACGAATGCCACGCGCGGTGACCTTCTGCTGAAAATTCGCGCCAGCACTGGTTGTTATGATTAATTCTGTGCCATCAAGTGGGTGAGGCGCAGTTGAGGTATTGGCGTAATATTCGTGAAAAGTCATGTCCTTCGGTAAAGTCACTTGTTCAACCAGTTGTGGTTCTTGATTCGGTTCCGCTTGAAATACTAAAAAATGCGAGGCTTTGCCGGCATGACCCGTGATGTGGGCAAGACTTTTATTACTGCTGATAGCGATTTTCATGCAATGCTCCGTAAATTTTCACCAACTTTTTCTAATAACACTTGGGCTTCCGCAGCCACTTGATTAATTTCTGATTGCTCCGCCAATCCTAAAACTGCCGGTGCGTCCATGAAACTGATCGTTGTCACATTTTCCGCAATTTGCTGCAACACAATGTTACAAGGTAATAATACGCCCGCCACCGGATCAGCATCGATCACGCGTTTTGCCAATCCCGGCGCGTACGCTCCTAAAATTAAATACGGGGAAATTTCGACATTGAGTTTGTTTTGCACAATTGCTTGTACATTGATTTCGCTCACGATGCCTAGTTTTTGCGCTTGTAGGGCGGTGAGTAACTGCTCTTTTGCTTGCGTGATTGGCAATTGGAGTGTCAGGCTAAATGCGTAGTTCATGGTGGTAGCTTCCTTATGTGATTAAAATTATTCTTGTTATTCTCGTGACTTAAGAGAAAACCGGTAAAAACGGATGTTGTTCAAGAACTCAAATTCAAACAACGAAATTTTACCGAACACGGTCATCATGAGAAATAATTTCAAATAAAACAAAGAGATTTTCGTTCCAATGCTCCGCGCTGGAACGAGGAAAACATGGAAATAGGATCAGACCCAACCCTTTAGGGGTGACATAACCCAATATTTAAGGAAATATTTTTAATTACAAAAATTATACACCACTTTCCTGATAAAAATAGTAAACTCAATGAAGTCGAGCATCCGTTCCCAACATTTTTGAGATTGTTTAAACGGTTAGCTAATTTTTTTCAGCCCATGCTTTTAACAAAGTTTGTTGCGCGGAAATCAATCGACTGCCATCTTCGGGCGCGGGTACGCGGGTGTAATTCCCTTCGCTGTCTAATAACCATGCTTGAGCATTGTCTTCCAAATACAATTTTAAACCCTGCTCAATCACTCGTTCTTTCAACTTGGCATTTTCTATCGGAAAACAGGCTTCCACTCGCTTGAGTAAGTTGCGATCCATCCAATCGGCACTGCCACAAAATACTTCCGGTTTCCCGCCGTTGAGAAAATAAAAGGTGCGAATATGCTCCAAAAAACGACCAATAATCGAACGCACGGTAATATTTTCAGAAACATCTTTCACGCCTGGACGCAAGCAACAAATTCCCCGTACAATCAGATCAATTTTGACTCCCGCCATTGATGCCCGATACAAGGCACGAATAATATGAGGTTCAGTCAACGCATTGATTTTTGCGATAATATGGGCAGGTTTTCCCTGACGTGCATGTTCTGCCTCCCGTTCAATCCGTTCCATCATGCCAGAATGTAGGGTAAATGGAGCTTGCAATAACTTTTTCAATTGCGCCCCGCGTCCCAACGAAGTCAATTGCATGAACATCTTGTGCACATCTTCGCCGATATCTTTATCGCAGGTGAATAAACCGTAATCGGTGTAAATTCTCGCGGTGCGCGCATGATAATTTCCCGTTCCCAAATGCACATAACGCCGTAATTTATTGCCTTCACGCCGCACCACCATCAACATTTTGGCATGAGTTTTATAACCAACCACGCCATAAACCACATGCGCGCCCGCTTCTTGGAGCCGAGTTGCTAGGGCGATATTGGCTTCTTCATCAAACCGCGCCCGCAATTCAATCACAACGGTGACCTCTTTGTTTGCCCGCGCCGCTTCCACTAAGGCATCGACCAGCACCGAATCGGGACCTGTACGATACAAAGTTTGTTTAATTGCCAAGACTTGCGGATCGATTGCTGCTTGACGCACAAAATCAATGACGGGGGCAAAGGAATGAAACGGGTGATGCAATAAAATATCATGTTCTCGAATGGAGGCAAATAAATTACGCCCAATACTCTCAGACAGTCCAGGGGTAAAACTGGGATATTTTAAATCAGGACGATCCACCGCTTCCGTGATGGTTAAAAGCCGGTTGAGATTGACGGGACCATTGACTTGAAATACATCAGTTGCTTCTAATTTGAATTGCTTTTGCAAAAACTCGATCATATTTGCCGGACAATTATCTGCCACTTCTAAGCGCACACAATCGCCATAACGCCGACTGGGTAATTCACCTTCCAACGCCCGCAATAAATCATCGACTTCTTCTTCATCCACAAATAAATCACTGTTACGCGTCACGCGAAATTGGTAGCATCCCAACACATTCATACCGGGAAATAAATCGCCAACATAGGCATGAATGATGGAAGAAAGAAAAATAAAATCAAACGGTTTACGCGCAATATCCCCCGGCAACTGAATCAAACGCGGTAGAGAACGCGGAGCTTGCACGATGGCGAGTCCGCTGTCCCGTCCGAATGCGTCCTTCCCTTCCAAAGAAACGATAAAATTCAGACTCTTATTCAAAATTCGTGGGAACGGATGGGCGGGGTCTAAACCAATCGGACTGAGAACAGGCATCAAATCGTTGTCGAAATATTCACGCACCCATTTATTAATTGCGTCATCCCAACGTTCCCGCCGTAAAAACCGAATGCCCTCATTTTCCAACAAGGGAATCAATTGCTCATTTAACAGCCGATATTGTTCCGCCACAAATTCATGTCCCGCAATACTCAAGCGGTTAAGCAATTCATTTGCACTGAGATTATCTGCGACAGCTTGTGTGGTGCGATACGCCACTTGCTGTTTTAAACCCGCAACGCGAATTTCATAAAATTCATCCAAATTGGTGCTTGCAATGCAGAGGAAGCGAAGTCGTTCTAACAACGGGATTTTTTCATCACACGCCTGCGCCAATACTCGCCGATGAAATGCTAATAAACTCAATTCCCGGTTAATATACAGTTCAGGACGATTTAATTCTTCATCCGTTCTCACATTTTGCAGAAAATCATGATGTTGCTTCTTGGGTTTGCTATTCTTATCCATAATATTTATTGTTACTACACAATGAGATGGGACGAAATGATGGTATGACACAATGTTTATAGAATGTCAACTTTTTGAATCTGCTGAAAATTCAAAATCAAGAATGATAAATCTTTTACATAACTATTGCATCATTTGCATCATTTTAACAATTAAACATGAAAGTTTTTTTACCGAACGCTTTTGAGTCGCATCGTGTTCACTAACGTTCAACTCACCAGAAACGCTTGAGCTGCCAAATATTTCAATCGCTGCTGCAACTGGGACGGAGAGAAAAGATTATCGGTTAATTGTTTGTTTAAACGAGATAAAATTTGCGAATGGGAATGTTGACCATCAAGGGATTGAAGCAATAAATTTGTTACTTTATCCAGCCAAAAAGTTTCACCACGTAAATTTGTCACCGCCTCGCCTTGTAAACTTTGCAAACGCGCCAAGGGACTGGCAACCGGATGCGAACTGACCGTGAAACAAAAATTGGGCGGGTAACAATATAATTCTAAATCTTTTGTTAGAAACAAATTGAATAAAAAATGCAAAATTTCATCTTCATCCGCAGTATCGACTTGAAATGCGTAATCTTGCTGAATGAGATCAATAATTTCTTGAAAATTCAAAATCTTTGGATAAATTTGACTCAAACAATAACACACTGCTTTTAATGACGGCAAACTGACTGCGGCAACGGTTTTACCAGCAAAATTATCGAATGATACCGAATCCGCGCTCAAAATTTGCGACAGTGTTGCAGTTGTTTTCAGTGCGGCACTCAGGGATAATTCTTTGATTTTCCGATAATTCAATTGTGGCGGGGAAGCAATTTCTCGGCGACACAGCAAGGTTTCACGATAACGCCGATTGCTTAAAAAATCTTGATACTGTTGTTGCGCGATGAAATCTTCACTATTTTCACTCCACAACGAATTATCCATGTATGTTTGTAAATCGGTGAGATAATGCAAATCGTATTGTTGAACTTGTTGAATAAATTGATGAAAAAAAACTGCATCGTTATATTCTTCCAAATGTTCATGCGCGAAATAATTATCTGGCAGTTGCAACAGATGCTGTAATTTATTTTTCAGCGATAATGCGTAATTATCATAACGATGAGCGATTGAATCTGAAAGAGATTTTAACAACTGTTTGGCTTTTTTGAGGCGTTCGATAGGTGAAGTGACCTGTTGCAGGTGAAATAATAAAATTTCTCGAAGCATTTCATCCGATTGCCAACCGGGATAGGTGTTGTAACTCAAATAAGCTATTCCTTCTGGCTGCAAATTATCCCGACAAATCGCTAATAATTTTTCTCGGACGGGCGGCGCGACCCACGAATAAACACCATGTGCAATAATGTAATCAAATAGACCGAATTCCGGTGTAATGGTTTGTAAATCTAAATATTTTAATTGAATATTCACTAAATGAAGTTGGGCAATCAGCGCATTTCCCGCAGCAATTTGGGTTGTCGAGTGATCGATGCCAACAAAAAAACCGTGTGGAATGGTTTGTGCCATTGCGATCAAATTGTTGCCCTGAGCGCACCCCAATTCAAGGACACGACAGTGCAGAATGGCGGGAGGCAGGTGATCTCGCAAAATTGCTAACGTTGCCAACGTATTGGGTTGCGTTTGTTGGTAGATATTTTGAGTATAAGGTATCTCGTCATAACTGAGCATATTCAATGGATTCGTTCGAGATCGGTTGGAATTAGTAACCATATCCCTTGGTCAATTCGCGTTTAATTTCTTCAATATTTTCTAACTTGGTTTGCTTTTTATGCTGTATGTCGATATACATTTGGAGTAAATCACTGATGCAATCTTGAATTTCTCGCCCGTTTTCCCT
>DYNO01000108.1 GCA_020721025.1 Thiomargarita sp.
ACGATCACCACTTTTTTCACTGTCTTGCCGTCGAGATGCTTCTGCACATTTTCTTCGGTCAATGCAAGTTGTTCAATCACTTGATTTTCTGCATTCACTGCCACTGTGATTTTACCACGCAATTTGCCATTCACCTGCACCACCAGTTCGATTTCATCCTTAATCAACGCTGTTGCATCCGCTTGAGGAAAAGCCACATCAATCACCAGCCCGTCATGTCCCAAAATTTCCCATAACGTTTGCGTGACATGCGGCACGATGGGCGACAACATCAACACAATCGCTTCTAAACCTTCCTGCATGATCGCAACCGTTTGTGGCGTTTTTTCAGCACGTTGCAGCGCGTTCAACAATTCCATCATCGCCGCGATTGCCGTGTTAAACGTGTAACGTCTGCCGATATCATCATTCACTTTTACAATCGTTTCATGCACTTGTCGCCGCAACGCTTTTTCAGTCGCACTTAAATTCGCCACCTCCAACGCCACTTGTTCGCTATATACATGTTCATAAACGATTTTCCACAGCCGTTTTAAAAAGCGAAATGCCCCTTCAACCCCGCTGTCCGACCACTCCAACGATTGCTCCGGCGGCGCGGCAAACATGGTGAACAAACGCACGGTATCTGCGCCATATTGCTCAATTAACGCTTGTGGATCAACAGTGTTGCCCTTCGATTTCGACATTTTTGTGCCATCTTTCAACACCATACCCTGCGTCAATAAATTGGTGAATGGCTCGTTGCAATGACTGATCAACCCTTCGTCACGCATCAGTTTGTGGAAAAAGCGCGCATACAAAAGATGCAAAATCGCATGTTCAATCCCGCCGACATATTGATCAACAGGCAACCAATAATCGACTTTTGCTTTATCTAACATGCCCTTGTCGAAATCTTTACATGCAAAACGCGCATAATACCAAGAAGACTCCATAAAGGTGTCAAAAGTATCCGTTTCCCGTTTCGCGGGCTTGCCACAGATTGGACAAGTGACAGTGTAGAAATTAGGATCACGTTTGATCGGCGAGGCGGGCCCGTCCATAACGACATCTTCAGGTAAAACAACGGGTAACTGCGACTCAGGAACGGGAACAGTGCCACAAATATCGCATTCAATCATCGGAATCGGACAGCCCCAATAACGTTGTCGTGACACGCCCCAATCGCGCAACCGATAGTTAATTTTGCGTTGTCCTAAATCGTGACTTTCTAAATATTCAGCAATTGAAACAAAGGCTTGTGCAGAAGTGAGATCGCTAAATTGTCCAGAATCCACCAAAACACCTTTTTCAACCATCGCAGCATCTAATTGAGCAAGTTTGCCGTGTTCTGGCTGAATAATGACTTGTTTGATGGGAAGCTGATATTTTTGAGCAAATTCAAAATCCCGTTGATCATGTGCAGGTACGGACATCACCGCCCCAGAACCGTAGCCCATCAACACGAAATTTGCAACCCAAACAGGCACTTCTGCACCGGTGATCGGATGTGTCGCCCGTAAACCCGTGTCCATGCCGCGTTTTTCCATTGTTTCCATCGCAGCTTCCGCGACTTCGGCTTGTTTGCAACTGCTTAAAAATTCAGCCAATTCTGGATGATTCACCGCAGCACGCATTGCCACCGGATGTTCCGCAGCAATCGCCATATACGTGACACCCATGAGGGTATCGGGGCGGGTGGTGAACACGGTTAAATTTTCATCGCCCAATTTGAAGTGAATTTCGACCCCTTCCGATTGCCCAATCCAATTGCGTTGCATGATTTTGACCGCTTCGGGCCAGCCGCTCAAGGTGTCTAAATCTTTCAGCAATTCATCGGCATACGCCGTAATTTTGAGAAACCATTGTGGAATTTCTCGCCGCTCGACCACCGCCCCCGACCGCCAGCCACGCCCATCAATCACCTGTTCATTGGCAAGCACAGTTTGATCGACGGGATCCCAGTTGACGGGAGACGTTTTTTTATAGACCAAGCCCTTTTTATAGAGTTGGATAAAAAGCCATTGTTCCCAGCGGTAATAATCGACATCGCAGGTGGCAATTTCGCGTGACCAGTCGTAAGCAAAACCGAGTTTTTTCAATTGGTTGCGCATGTAGGCGATGTTTTCGCGTGTCCATTTGCCGGGCGCGACGGAATTTTGAATGGCGGCGTTTTCAGCGGGGAGTCCGAATGCGTCCCAACCCATTGGCTGTAATACGTTTTTGCCCTTCATGCGTTGGTAGCGGGCAATCACGTCGCCGATGGTGTAATTACGGACGTGTCCCATGTGGAGTTTGCCGCTGGGATAGGGGAACATTGAGAGGCAGTAGAATTTTTCTTTGCTTGTATCTTCAGTGACTTGGAAAACTTGGGCGTGTTGCCAGCGTTGTTGTACTTCGGTTTCAATCGTTTTGGGGGAGTAGTGTTCTTGCATGAGTTGTGATTTAAATACGAGTCTTATGAGGCTGAAAGGTTAGTTCATATCCTATCACGTTTCAAAACATCGTACTGAGTTCACATTCATAGTTTGAGATTAGATTGACACATCTCATTTAGTTTTAACTGAGGGAGAGCCAATCTTCTACTTGTAGCAGTGGTACGCGGGCAAATTCTCTGATGTTATGAGTAACTACAATGAGTCCACTGGCTCTCGCAATAGCAGCAATGAACAGATCATTAGCCCCAATAGGTGTACCCGCCGTCGTCAGAATTGCTCTGATTTCCCCATAATGTTCTACAGCCTGATCATCGAACGGTAAACTGGTCACTTGAGAAAAAAATTCGCGCAGAACGGATTGATTCGCAACCACTTTTTCACTTTTACATGCTCCGTACCATAATTCAGCTTTCACGGGTGCACATAACTTAATGTTTTCTAAGCCAACTTCAGATATTTTTGCAGTGACTTTAGGATGTTTTTTGAAGAAAGCAATGCAGGTGTTTGTATCCAATAAATAACACATCACCATGTATCCCTTTCTTGTAAATCAAGTTTTTCTATTTCTGGAAAATCAGGAATACTCCCTGCAAAACGTTCTATAAATTCTTGTGTAGTCAGAGATTTTAGAAGGGGGGCTTGATTCTGTGTTTCAATTGCTGTAATAAAGTTCAAAACTTCCAATGCTTTATCAGAGGGCAGTCGTTTTGCGTGTTGATAAATTTCTTCAGCGATGTTCATCCTTATTCCTCCTGCTCATGTAGGTTGTGATTGAAGTACGAGTCTTATGAGGCTGAAAGGTTAGTTCATATCCTATCACGTTTCAAAACGTCGTAGTAAATTCTAATTTACCTGAATGATGCTTGACATCTAATTGATATTGGTGTAAAGTTCGGATGCCTGTTATGGCACTGTTAAATTTGTAAAACTACCCATAACTCTCCAAATAAAGGACTGATAATGCAAATAGAATTACATGACGACAAAGCAATCAAAATTCTTGAACCGTTTTCTGAACAAGAACGAGCAAATGTCGCTGCAAAGTACATTGTGCTTGGTCATGAAGTTATTCACTATGCCCAAATTTCCACTAATCAGCAAAATATACAGGAATATTTTACGCCTGTTACAAGTCAACTGTTCTCCACAATGGATTCCATTGTAAAGGACGTTTCTCATAAACTGGAATTATCTCGTAAGGAATTGGAGGGAAAGATACCTCAAACAGTGAGTACCGAACTGAATAAATTAACTGACCCAATTTCACGGTTGGATCAAGTCGTAACTTCGCTCAATGCGCTTCAATCCACGCTAAATAATACCCTTGCCACAGTAACAAAATCCTCTAAAAAAGGGGCGATTTCAGAAGAAATAATTTTTCGATCCCTACAGGATACTTTCAGAGAAGATAGCCTTGAAAACGTATCTGCGCAAGGGCGATTTACCGATATTGTAGCTACTCCAAAAGTTGTACCCCAACCCATTTATATGGAGATTAAGAATTACGCTAATCCTGTTCCATCTGCGGAAGTTGATAAATTTTGGAGAGACTTGGATGCTCGTAATGCAATCATTGGCTGTTTTGTTTCTGTGAAAACCTCAATTACCAAGGTAACTTCTGATTTTAAAATTGTAGCCAATGGCAGCAAAATAGGGGTATTTGTTGTGTCCGAAGAAATGTCTGGACAGGGACATATTTGGGCATATATGACTGCTCGCAAAATTTTAGAGGTTATGTCTCCACCTGATGTTTCTACTGAAATATCTGGGAAAGCTGAGTGGGTGGCAGGATTACTAAATGGTCGTTTACAAGAATTCAAGCGGAGTTTGCAAGATTTTGAAAAATTGGAAAATGAGTTGCAAAAGTCACGAGACACCATTGACAAAAGTTTGCACAGTGTTACTAAACAAGTAACAACTCTCAAAACCAAACTGGAATTTCTGGTTGATACATCGTTGCGCGAATTTAAAGTGTAACGTAATCTGTGGTGTATTCCGTATTACTTATTCTCAGGGCTTGAAAATATGAAGAATCAGACCTTGTTCCTGTAGCGGAGTGAAATGCTTGCGATTTGCTGTCGCTAAGATTAATTTGTTTTCTATCGCTGTCGCTGCAATCAACGCATCTTCTGCACGGACACCATGCGACAAACTGTATTCTTCAACATAACCAGCGGCTCGTTTGCCAATATTTTCGTTAAATGGCAATATGTTAAAAGCAAACTTCGCCAAAAAATCCAAAATAATCGCATGTTGTCGTTTATTTAAGTGTTTTGCAGCATCTTGTAATAACTCCATAGCTCAATTCTTGCGGCAATCGCCATTGATATAGTGTTCCTAAATCGTTTATAGATTTGCGGATAGACAACCACTGTTGTACAATTGGGTTAAATTGACAAAGTATTTAAAATACCGGATTAAGCCATGTTATTAGCACATAAGATTGAATTGAGACCCACAGAAGAACAAAAAGAATACCTCAATAGAGCAGTGTCAGACTCAGTGTATCGAGCTTCTGTGTTGACCAAGATATAAGTGTTGTATTCATAACTGAATAACATTTGTTTTCCTACAAATGATTTAAGATCACTATAGATATCGAGTTAGATTTAGCTAGGGGTAAAGATACTGATGGAACAATTGATTTATGGAAACTTCTCTAATCTTTTTGGAGTATAAATATGAACTTGAAAACGTTAATTTGCTATTTTTGGTTTATTTGTGCTGCTCAGGCGAATGAAGGGGGGTTAGCAATCACGGTTGAGCCGAAAGATGCAGAAATTTACCTAAATGGGCAACTCAAAACAAACAGTAGTCCCAGCCATCTGATTCTATCTGAAGGAAAATATCAGGTCGAAGTGAAAAAATCTGGCATGAACACCGAAAGTTTTGAAATCATCGTACCTGCGGAAGGAACGGTTGTTAAAAAGGTGATGCTAACTCCAATCACTCCCCCACCTGTTATTGAGGCAAAACCAGATTTACTTGCTTTGTTGAAACCTGAGCAGGGTAAATTTGAAACAGAACTTGAATTTCTACAACGTCGAACTAAGCTACTTATTAAATTTAATCAAGGAGTTGCCGCACATCAACCTGATTTTCAGATTGGCACAGTCACCCTTGATTATAACAATTATGATTTAGACAGCGGCACGTTTCCTGTTAAAATTCAATGGGCAAGTTGGGCAGAATCTTTTACTCATATTCAGAAATTGTTGCAACAAAACATTGCCGCGTTACGAGACGATGCTCAAAATTTGTGGCAGGAAGGACAGCAAAAACCACTATTTGCTTATTTCAAATTGGGCAAACACGTCGCAGAAGTTGATAAAATTGTGTTAGTTGGCTCAAATAAAGAATGGCGAGTTGAACCCGTCACGGGACATCTTTTCATTGTATTTCCTAGTTATTTCAGTGAGTTAGCGAATAAATTAATTGAATCCTATCAAAAGACATTCCCATATACTTTGACGCATCTCACCGCGACAGAGAATTTATTCGACCCATTATTAACCGGGAAGGCTAATTTAGTGATTTCTCCCCGTGAAATGACAGTGGAAGAACAGACTGTATTTAAAAACAAATTTGAATATGAACCCACTGCAACCCCGATTGCGATGAAAATGTATGCAGTTTATGTACATAAAAGTAATCCGCTCACTTTTTTTACGATGCAAGGTTTGGATGCGATTTTTTCAACCACACGGGTTTGTGGGCTTTCTGAGTCGATTGACACTTGGGGGCAGGCGACAAAATTGCTCGAAAATACCTTGGGCAAAACTTACCGTGTGATCAAAAATGCAACCAAGGATATTTTAGGGATACAAAAAACATGGGATGAATTACCAATCACACTTTTTGGTGTAAATTCAGAAAGTTTAGCCTATCCATTCTTTAAGCAATCTGTATTGTGTGGTGGGGATTTTAAAGCAACAGTAAAGCAACAAAAAGATCAAGAAATACTCGCGACTGTGAGCGGTGATCGCCAAAATATTGGATTCGCGACCTTTCAAGAAGCCAATGAATATTCGTCGGTGCGGGCACTTTCTATTTATAATCAACAGGAAACAGGTATTTTTTCATCAGGAGAAATTGATCCCACGAGAGAAAATGCCCTGTCTGGTAAATATCCATTGGCGCATTACATTTGGATTTATGTCAATAAACCCCCCACATCTATCCTACCTCGGGTCGAGCAAGAATTACTTAATTTTGTGTTATCCCCCGTTGGACAAGAAATTTTGGGAACGTTAGGATTTATTCCATTGTCTGAACCATAGTTCTCTGAATTTATCTAAGTAGTTGTCCAAAGCTAATTTTTGTTTAATTATCAATAGTTTGGGCAGCTTGCTACAACTACTTCTTAAAATCAAGATGATTACAACTCATGACGCAATTTTTGGGCGCGCTTCAAAAATACCTGCATTTCCTTCAGGGCTTGTAAATCTCGTTTTTTCTCAGCAATAACAATCCCTTGACTGTAAATTTCAATCGCTTTATCCAATTGCTGCGCTTCGACCAAGGCTTTGCCATACCCCTTCCATGCCGCTGAATAATCTGGATTTAATTCCACCGATTGAGAAAAATGCTCAATTGCCAGCAAATATTCCTTTATATTCAGATACTCTAAGCCCAAACTATAGCGCAAGAACGCATTGTCTTGTCCACTTGCCAACATTGCTTTAAACTTTTCAATTCGTGCATTCATGAGATGAAAATCTTTGTTCCGACTGAAATTTTATCAAATAATTCAACAATATCTTGATTACGCATCCGAATGCAACCATGCGACAATGGGACACCCATCGGCAATTCGTCCGGACATCCATGCAAATAAATAAAACGACGCAGGGTATCAACGGTTTTATAACGATTCTGGTATGGTTCTAAACCACCAAGCCACAAAATTCTCGTTAAAATCCAATCACGTTTGGGATAGTGACGCGCCAATTCCGAAGTATAAATTTCTCCTGTGGGTCGTCTGCTGACAAAAACGGTGTTTAACGGGCAATTCTCACCAATTTTTGCTTTAATCACTAACCAACCGCGCGGTGTGCAACCACTGCCTTGAGTTTCACCTAAGCCATTATAAGCTGAGGAAATGAGCGTCGAAAATAATCGCTGATCGTCATCAAACAGTTGCAATTGCTGTTGTGCTGTATCGACATGAATATATTTCATAAAAATTCTTTTATTTTTTTTAAAAACAATTCGTTGCGAAAATTTTGTGCTTGTTGTTCGCATTCCGCTCGCAAACTCAAGGCATGGTCAGAATTTAAGTGATTGACAGCCTCACAAATTGTTTCCGAAGTTGCTTGAGGTAGTAAGATTCCAGTCTTTCCCGGCAGAATTGTTTCGAGCAACCCACCTTCTGCCAATCCGATCACGGGTTTACCGGCAGCCATTGACTCTAGGGGTGACATTCCGAAATCTTCTTGTTTTGGCAGGTAGAGCGTTGCAATTGCATTGCCCATCAATTCTGCTAACTGAACATCACTGATCCATCCGGTAAATTGAATGTGGGGGGCATTACGGGCAAGTCGTTGTAATTTTTTGAGTTCGCTGCCACCGGAGGCAATGATTAATGGCTTATCTGGCATTTGCAAAAACGCTTGGATAATTTTATCTACTTGTTTTAGTGGGTCAAGCCGAGCGGTTGAAAGATAATAGTTTTTTTGTCCTAGCCAGCGAAAATGTGATGTATCACAGGGCGGATGAATAATTTGCGCTTCTTTGCCTAAATAGTGATGAATTCGGTCGCGTACATGGGCTGAATTCGTTAAAATAACATCCATTTTGGCAAGAGCGGCTTCATAACGGGGTTGCAAATAGGCAATAAATGCCTGCAATAGAGGCTGTAAGGGTGGCGACAGTTGGGTAAGGTAAAAATCTCGTTGATCGTAAACGAAACGTGGCGGCGTGTGACAGTATAAAATATTTCTGCCTTGTGGATGTTGTGTGACCGCGAGAGGTGTATAAAAACCGCTGTAAATTACTGTGTTATAATGACGCAAGAATTGTGTGCGTTGGGCAAAAACTCGTGCCAGTTTGAATTGTCGCCACAGGGGAATTCGGCTACCACTTTGTAAATCAATTTGTTGTGCTTGGGTAAAGGGAAGTAAAAAGGGGTGTTCTGGACGGGCAAAGCCGTATCCAATGTCTGCCCCGATGCCTTGTGCGAGGATATTGCACAGCCGTCCGCCACCTTCGAGGGCTTCAAAATAATCGTGTAAAACAATCGTTTTCATTCAGTCATCAGTTATGAGAAATGTCTAATAAACTTGCCGATCCTAAAAAGTTATGATTTATTCGGACAAATGTGCGAATAATTCTCGCTTTGTTCACGTAGTCAACACAACGGCTTGATTGCTCAAGTCTTATGTCACTCTTACGTGCATTTCTATCTTTATTGAGAGTTAAACCACAATCGCAAGTGTAAACGATGAACTGACTTAATCTTCATAAAAATATAAAAAACCGTCATTTGTCATTTCTATCAGTAATTTTACAACAAAATTATCATTAAGAAACTTTTTCAATTCTTGATAAGTAAAATCACGCTGTTGCGTCAATAAGGCGGCTAAAGCGGCTTTCGATTTCGGCAAAGTGATCGCCTGTCCTTCAATAAATAATATCACATTGTCAGGATTGTGAATAAAAGCCATGCGAGCTGCACGCCGTAAATGACAATGCTGAAATTCTGTCAACCAACTGTGTACGGTATATTCGATTTCTGGCGTATCTAGTTGAATCGCTGAACGAGTTTGTGTCACGTAGCGTCCGAACCATTGTTGAATCAGCATGTCATCTATCGGTAAGCTGTGAATGACTTGTTTGATTTTTTCTATCGCTTGCGCGCTGATTTCACCAAAATCATTTTGTAGTTGCAAATCTGGATCACTATATCTTATATTTTCATCGAGTTGTTCTAACGCAAAAGTGACATAATCGTTTAACATGTCGGTATGGCTGGGCGCGAGAAATCCGATGGAAAATGTCATGCAGTCATCCAGCGCAACGCCATAATGAGCTACACCGGGGGGGAGATAAAGCAGGTCGCCGGGCGCGAGTATCCATTCTTGCTCTGGCGTGAATTCGCGCAAAATTTTCAGTTCTAAATCAGGAAGTAATTCAGAAACTTGTGAGCTAATTTGCCAGCGTCGAGTGCCGTAGGCTTGCAGCAAAAACACATCATAACTATCAGTATGGGGCCCCACCGAGCCTTGAGGCACCGCGTAGCTGATCATGAGGTCGTCAATCCGCCAACTGGGAATAAAATTGAATTTGTCTATTAAATCGGCAATTTCTGGTACATGACGATCCACTTCTTGAACTAATAATGTCCAATAACTTTCTGGTAGCTGCGTAAAATCTTGTTCGGTAAAGGGTCCATGACGCACTTGCCACGGTTTTTCCCCGCCGCGCTCCATAATTAACCGGGATTCGACTTGCGCGTCACATGCCAAACCTGCCAATTCATTAGGACTGAGAGGGGAGATAAAGTTGGGAATTGCTTGACGAATTAAAAGTGGTTGTTTTTGCCAATAATCTGCGAGAAATTGGGCGGCTGTGAGATCACCTAGGGAAATTTGATGTTGCATATAGTGTTCTTAAATCATTCAAGGGTTTATTTTTAATAATATTTGATAGAAAAATTGCTGTTGAAATCTTAAAAAGTATCAGACACCAACAACAGCGTATTCTAGCATTTTTCTTCAAGTTTTCAAAATGGGAAGCCAAATCTTAAAAAAGTTGTCATTCTTTGCTGCACAATCTGGGTTAAAATGAACGCGTTTGGTCATCTGCACGATCTGCCATTTGTCCTTAAAATCATTCATCACTGTATATCAAATGCGAACTATTTCTATTATTATCAAGGCTTTTTTACATCTTTGTCTGTTTAAATCTAAACCTCAAGATTTGCCCGCATCCTCGCTATTGTTGGGACTGGTGTCGATTATCTACATGCTTATGAGCGGGATATTGGCACCTGCGCCGTTATCCAGATGGCAAAGTTTCTTATGGAGTTTTGTCGAAACTGGCTTACTCATGATTCTCGTGAGCAGTTTGCTCTACGTTGTCAGACATCCACGACGGATTACGCAAACCCTGATCGCGATGATGGGCGCGAACGCATTTTTGTCTTTGTTAAGCCTTCCCTTGATGGTTTGGCGAGATTATAACGAAAGTCACAATTTAGGCTTAGGAATGCCTAGTCTCCTGTTTTTAATCATCATGTTTTGGAATATTGCCGTTCAGGTTTACATTTTGCGTCACGCCTTGAATGTAACCACATTTGCAGCGTTCATCATCACGATTATTTTGCTGTCGTTAATGGGTACTCTTTTGTTGTCATTGTTTCCGATGGTAAAAATTTGAAAAATCAATGAATTGTCGGTTACGATAACATCAATTAAGAAAAAAGTGCCGCGCTTGTAATTGAGTCAATCGCCAGTTGAGTTTTTCATAAAATTGCAGGGCGGGAGTATTTTGCGTATCGACCAGTAATTGCGCCCGACTTGCCCCTTGTTGTTTTGCCCAAGTGAGCGCGGCTTGTAATAATGCTGTGGCAATCCCTTGTTTTCTGAATTTTTCCCGCACCACCACATCTTCTATCCACACGGCATAGGTGCCTTGTGCTGTAGAAACAACGCGTTGCACGCTACACATGCCTAAGATTTGTTGATCTTCCGTTTTCGCAACTATCAGAGAAGTAAACGGATTATCGAGTAACAGTTGTAAACCATGTTGTTGTTTGTGTGGATCGGGGGTAAAGTCTTTTTCAATACTAAAAAGTTGGTGTAATAATTCCGTCATGCTCGGAATATCGGCAACGGTGGCTGTGGTAATGTGATACATAATTTTGCA
>DYNO01000109.1 GCA_020721025.1 Thiomargarita sp.
CGCCATTTCAACATTTTTGGTGCATGATGCTGCGTTTTGCCTCCTGCGATGATGCGGTCTGAACCGGGATTGGCTTGATTTACAAGATTTCCTTGATTAAACGATTTAAACAAAATCGTGGTCATCCAAAAATCCTGAGAATCTTGGTTCAGACATCATTCTGAAATCGCATTATCCAACTGATTAGACCGATTGTATTAATGTTTGTTAGCTTTCTAGGATTGGTTGCCCGCCCTCTCAGAAGACCTGACAGGTCTGGTATTGGAAACTTTTAAAGTTTGGTGACAATCAGTCATCATTTTCTGATTCAAAGGAGAAATTATGTCTAACGAATTTACGGCAATTATTGAACAAGATAATGACTGGTACATTGCTTATTGCCCAGAAATCCCTGGGGCGAATGGACAAGGCAAAACAGTGGCAGAATGTAAAGATGACCTCGCCGCCGCCATTGCCATGATTCTAGCAGACCGCCGCGAAGATACCAGGCGTGGTTTACCTCAAACTGCGCGGTGGGAGACTGTTACCGTGTTATGAAACGCCAAACCGTGCTTAAACATTTACGTCGTTACGGCTGTTACCTGAAACGCGAGGGTGGTTCACATTCGCTATGGACTAACCCTGCTAATGGTAAAATCGAAGCGATTCCGAGGCATACTGAAATTGCCGACCGACTCGTGCAAAAAATTTGTCGCTGTTTGGATATTCCAAGTGTCAAGTGAATATCAGATTGACATGGTCAGCGAGCGTAGGATGTATAAGCAAAGCATCATACACCTTGAGTTTCAATTTCTAGAAAGTTGCTTGATTCGATGGAATTGCAAACCCAATTGGCACAGAATACGGCTCAACTGACTCAGACAACGATCTAAGGAGAAATTATTGAGTTGGAGATTCTTATAGGAGTTACGCAGTTGAAACATTATTCAATTGATTTTATTCAAATATCGAAAAATCAATCAAAATACTAACTTTTTGAATAAATTGAAAATTAGATTTGAACTGCATAACTCCTATCTTATTTGGTTTTGCACAAAGTAACTCAATATGTTGCTGAATCCATCAATGGATTGAAACAAAACTTTAAAACGCTCCGAATGCTTGAAGAAGACAAAAAAAGGAATCTATACCTGACGTGTCGGTATAAATTCCCTTTGTTGTGACTACTGAAGTTAGATGAAAAAGTGATTAATCTTCGATCACATATTTATCTTCTAAAAGTTTGGCATGTGCTGCTGCGAGACGGGCTATCGGAACGCGAGGACCGGAGCATGAAACATAATCCAAACCAATGTGATGGCAGAATCGAATCGAATCCGGATGTCCACCTTGTTCACCACAAATCCCAATTTTCAGCCCCTTCCGTGATTTACGTCCCAATTCCACCGTCATCCGCATCAATTGACCTACGCCGTTCACGTCTAAAACTTCAAATGGATTGTCACGCAAAATGCCCGTTTCGTTATACAGCGGCAGGAATTTGTTTTCTGCATCTTCCCGTGAAAAAGAAAAAGTCGCTTGAGTCAAATCGTTGGTGCCAAAGGAGAAAAATTCAGCAATTTCAGCAAGTTTGGTGGCTCTCATGCACGCCCGCACCACTTCAATCATGGTGCCGAACTTGAAGTTGAGCTTAATCCGTTGTTCGCTCTCAATTTGCTCCCGCACTTTGTCAACATACTGTTTCACATACATTAATTCTTGTACCGTATTGACTTGGGGCACCATGATTTCTGGGAAAACTTGAATCCCTTCCTTGACACATTCGGCGGTCGCTTCCAAAATCGCCCGAATTTGCATCTCGTAAATTTCAGGATAAGTGATGCCTAAACGCACCCCGCGATGTCCAAGCATCGGATTGACTTCATAAAGTTCCTTCACCTTACGCAACATTTTTTCTTTGCGAGCGATGGCTTCTTCCACCATTTCCGAGCCTCTTTCATCAAATGGCGGCGGTAAATGGGCAAGTCCCTTGTCATCGTGTTTTTTCAACATCCGCATGGTGGAGAATAAATTGCCAATTCCCTGCACTGTCCCGCGTAATTGCCGCAAATTATCCAGTTCTTCAAGTAGTTGCTGTTCCATCGGGAGGAATTCGTGCATCGGTGGATCGAGCAAACGCACGGTGACTGGACGAGGTGCCATGATTTTGAATAATTCTTTAAAGTCACGGCGTTGCATCGGAAGCAATTGTTCTAAGGCAACTTTGCGTTCTTTCGGCGTATCGGATAAAATCATTTCTACCACAGTCGGCAAACGTTCTGGGTCGTTAAACATGCGTTCCGTGCGACATAAACCGATGCCCATCGCGCCATATTCCGAAGCCTTTTTGCCTGCGTCTGGGGTGTCGGCATTCGCCATGACCTTTAACTGCGCCACTTTGTCCGCCCAATCGAGCAAGGTTTTGAGTTCTTCAGAAAATTTGGGGGGAATGGTGGGCACTTCGCCCAAGTAAATATTTCCCGTGCCGCCATCAATGGTGATAATGTCGCCTTCGATCAAAATCTTATCGCCAACCGTCGCTTGACGCGCCCGGACATCGACTCGAATGCTTTCCGCCCCAGCAACGCAAGGTTTCCCCATGCCCCGTGCCACAACCGCAGCGTGCGAGGTTTTACCGCCCCGACTGGTTAAAATCCCCTGTGACGCGAAAAAGCCGTGAATGTCTTCTGGCTTGGTTTCTTCCCGGACTAGAATCACTTTTTCACCGGCGCGTCCCAACGTTTCTGCTTGATCAGCATCGAATACGCATTTTCCGTATGCGGCACCGGGCGAAGCGGGTAAGCCTTGTGCCAATGGAATAAACGTCCCGTGAGGGTCTAAACGTGGATGCAGTAATTGTTCGAGATGTTCGGGATTGACTCGGAGCAGGGCTTGTTCCTTGGTTAATAATCCTTCAGCAACCATTTCGACAGAAGTACGCACCATCGCTGCGGCATTCATTTTGCCATTACGCGTTTGCAAACAATAGAGAATTTCTTTCTCAATGGTGTATTCGTAGTCTTGTACTTCGTGATAATGCGATTCCAATTTATTGCGTAATTCAACCAGTTGGCGATACATCTCTGGCATTTCTTTTTCCATCTCTGCCACAGGCTTGGGGGTACGAATTCCCGCGACCACATCTTCCCCTTGCGCGTTGACCAAGTATTCGCCATACATTTCATTTTCGCCAGTGCCGGGATTGCGGGTAAATCCTACGCCTGTGGCGCAATCATTGCCCATATTACCAAATACCATAGCAACCACATTGACCGCCGTGCCATTCGCCACCGCACTGGAAATATGAAATTCCCGCCGATAATCAATTGCCCGTTTGCCCATCCATGAATTAAACACCGCTTTCACTGCGATTTCTAACTGTTCAAACACATCTTCGGGGAAGGGATGACCGGTTTGTTCTTTGACAACGTGCAGAAAACGTTCACTAATTTCTTTCAAATCTGCTGCGGTCAAGTTGACATCAGTTTTGGTATTGGCACGCTGTTTGACTTCTTCAAAGTGGGCATCAAAATGTTCATCCTTGACTCCCAGCGCAACCTTGCCAAACAGTTGAATAAAGCGACGATATGCGTCATAACCAAAGCGTTCATCCTTAGTCTGCGCGATTAACCCTTGTAACGTTTGCGAATTTAATCCCAAATTCAAAATGGTGTCCATCATGCCGGGCATGGAAATCGCTGAACCAGAACGCACCGAAACTAACAGGGGATTATCGGCACCACCAAACTGTCTGCCCGTCGATTTTTCCAACTGCTGCATGTAGTTCTTCACTTCGTCCATCAATCCGGCGGGGACATCTTTTTTATCCAAATAGGCTAAACACGCCTCCGTTGTAATGACAAAACCGGGGGGAACATTCAAACCAATCTGCGTCATTTCGCACAAATTTGCTCCCTTACCACCCAACAATTTCTTATTTTTTCCATCACCTTCTTGGAAGGAATAGATATATTTTGTCGTCACGAAACGCACTCCTTATATGGTTAATTTACACGAGGTTCTAGTATTCTATTGAATTGATTTTAAAACCAAATTAAAATATTGTCACCAAAATCAATCACGAAGCAATAGAACAACGATTTTTATTACGAATGATTTGATTCTTAAAAGTACGTCGAAATTTGGTAGCGATTCAACAAGGAGTATAAACCTTGAAAATCAATTGGATGACTCCAAATGGTAGCCAATTTTTCACCCAAAATATTGGGAAGACTCGACATAAACCGCTTTTGTTTAAGTATAACAATTTCAGATGACAATCGCACTAACTCTCAGAAAAAATCACGCTACTTCAACGTCACGTTTAAAACTGTCCGAACTCAAGATTCAGATAACAACAACTCAAATCCTAATAAGCGTAATTCATTCAATACGATAGCAATCATTTGAGGAATCACCGGCGCGACGACAGGCGAAAGTTCCATTCCCAATTCAAAACTGGCAGGCTCCACCCCCAACAACAGAATCCGCTCCGGTGATCCCCCGCTCAACGTTGCAGCGGCTAAAATATCTGTCAAACCAATCTGATGCGGCGACATTTTGGTAGCAAAAAAGTGCGGCACTTGTTCATTGTCTAACCGAATTAAGGTGCCCGGTGGCTTGCCAGAATTCACTGCATCCAATAAAATCAGAAAGTTAGCTTGCAAAATATACGACAACAATTCCATGCCCGCCGTCCCACCATCAATGACTTCAATACCCGCAGGAATTTGATAATGTTGCTGCAAATGCGTCACGGCATGTACGCCCGCCCCTTCGTCACTCAACAGCAAGTTACCCACGCCAAGAATTAAAATATTTTTTTGCATTGTCGCTGTATCATCTTGATAATTCATGCAATAATTGCCTGTTGTACTGCGTGAATGACAGTATCTTGTTCAACTTCGGTCAGGCTCGGAAACAAGGGTAAACTGATTGCGGCACCATAATATTTTTCAGATTGCGGAAAATCGCCCATTTTAAAGCCAAGCTGTTGATAATAAGGCTGAGTATGTACCGGGATGTAGTGCACATTGACTAAAATATTGGCAGCACGCAATTTATCAAAAATTTGCTTTCTGGTTTGACTGATCTCATTGAGTTTCAACTGGATAACATAAAGATGATACGCAGAATACGCCTCAGTGTCTTCATAAGGTAAAATCAGTGGCAAATGCGCCAATGCCTGATGATAACGAGCGACCAATTGATGACGGCGCGCCACAAACTGATCTAACCGGGTCAATTGACTGATTCCTAAAGCCGCTTGAATATCGGTCATTCGATAATTGTAACCTAAATCAATCTGTTGATAATACCACGCACCATGACTGGCTTCACGCATTTGTTGCGGTTCTCGAGTAATGCCATGGGAACGCAATTGTAACAATTTTTCATATAAATCCAATCGGTTAGTCAAAATCATTCCACCTTCGCCCGTTGTGATAATTTTCACCGGATGAAAACTCAGCACCACCATGTCCGAAAATGCACAATTTCCAATTTTTTGTTCGCGATAGCTGCCACCGAGCGCGTGCGACGCATCTTCAATGACGGTGAATTGATAATGCTGTGCCAGTTGCGCGATTTTTGCCATATCGCAACTTTGACCAGCAAAATGCACCGGAATGACCACTTTGGGCAACTTTTGTTGTGTACTGGCTTGAATTAATTTGTTTTCTAGCTCGGTGACACTCAAATTATAACTCAGCGGATCGATATCCACAAAATCCACCTGCGCCCCACAATAGCGCCCACAATTGGCAGAAGCCACGAAAGTATTGGGAGAAGTCCACAAGCTATCGTGCTCACCTAACCCCGCGGCAAGACACGCTAAATGCAATCCCGCGGTGGCACTGCTGACTGCAACGGCGTATTTTGCCCCACAATATTCTGCAACTTTGCGTTCAAAACAGCTGATCGTGGGCCCCTGAGTCAGCCAATCCGAGCGCAAAACTTCAATCACTGCGTCAATATCTGCTTGATTTATATCTTGATGTCCGTAAGGAATGGGTTTCATCGGTATATTTTTCTATAGATAACGGGTGGATTTTGCTTGGCGTGAGAGGGTCTCATCTTTTTTATCCAATTCGTCTAATTCTTCTGTCTTTTTAACAACTTGGTATTCATCCGTTTCAAAAATAGGTTGCTGATGACGTTGCTGATAGGCTTCAAATAATTGACCTTGAGCTTGTAATTCTTGGTCGAGCACCTGCATCACTGTGTCCACCAGTTCAAATACTTTTTCTTTATTTTCAGGCAAATAGCGTTGTGGCAAGTATTCACCTTGTTTGGGATCATTTTTTTCGACTGTATCAGATTCCGTCGCCGGCGGGTTCGTCACGGTAAGTTGCGAAAGTAGTAACTTTTGGGTCTTTTGGAACTCTTCTTGAAGATTGGTGATTTTTTTGTAAATTTCTGCCAATTGACGCGCTTCAAATTGTTGAATTGCCGTGCCTTTGATTTCAACTTCTTGTAACAAATGCGGCACTTTTTGTAAATCCCCTTGTGCCAAACAAAGCCGAATGGTTGATAAGCGTTCTTCCATTGCGGCATTGGTGGCGGCAACGAGGGGAGAATGCGTTTCAGTAAAAAAGTGTTCAGAAACATTGACTAATGGGTAGGAGAGTTCAGATTTTCGTGCAACTGTGCGATGTAGCAACCATCCGAAAAATATGGCGAGCAACATCCCTACCGCCATGATGATCATTCCGCCAATGACTAAGCCCAACGGTTGATTTGCAAGTAAAGTTGGTAATTTCTGATAATCAAGCCATTGATTCAATTCTAAAATTTGGGTAGATTTTTCGGAAATTGGCGGTTTGTCTCTTAATACATCTGATACGGGCTGAACGGTTGACAGCGTGGTTTGAGTCTTGGTGACCGGTGGCGGTAAAGTTGTTGTTATTCCTGTTGTTACGGGAGGCTTCGGGGCAGTGGCGCATTGAATGGTTTGCCCTTGGCGATGTGCTTTCCATTCGGCTTGTTGACGCTGAAATTCTTTGAAGGCTTCGGCGGCGGAGAGGGAAATTTCACTCGCTACGGGAATCGTCAAAATCGCGCCTACTTTCAACGAGTTCAAATTACAGGGAACGTTAAACGCATCTGGATTGGCATGTAACAGCGCGATCACCGATTGATAGCGAGTCATTTCAGTGGCTTGATGCACCTTGCTTGCGATAACCCATAACATTTCACCAGATTTGATGGGACCGTAGGTTTCCGCGGCAACTGCGGTCATGAGGAAAAATTGTAAAAGAAAAAACAGGCGTTGCGTCAACATAATTCGTTTCAGTTGATTGATTTGCTAAATAGTATAACACTTAGAATTTACGCAAAACGATTGATGATGGGGTGACGCAATTCAAATTTAATTTCTAATATATTCAATCAGTTTCAATGTTACAATGTCGATCAAAAATTTGACAGGTTTGAATTATGACACAACAAGATCATTTCTTTGCCACATATTGAATTGCGCTTCCCAATGCGTTATTCTACTGATGCTATAGATAAAATTGTCAAAGTCAGCCTCTTAATTCCAACAGACAATTCTCTGATTGAAATCAAGATGTAAGATCAATCGTTCGGACAGTTTTTAAATTTCATTGAGATTTCAACTGGTTGATTTCGCAAATGATTATAAAAAATTGTCTGAACGCTTGAAGATTCAACTCAGCCATTGAAAAATCAAAAAAATTTTAGCTACAATTGGACAATCTGCATGAAATTATCCGTTTGGTTCAGTCTATCTTTTGTTGTCTTCCTCATTCCCACGCTTGGCAACGCATTACAACTCATTGATAATAAAAGTTTTATCTATGATATTGCTGCCAATGGCGCGCTGACTCAAGGTTCACTCAACGCCTACGCCACCATGTATCAATTGCGAGTCAATGGTGCAAATTTTGTTGGCAATATCAGCAATTTATCAACGCAAGGGCGGGAAGTGAACACCACTTTTTTCACGGAACCTCGCAGCGGTTTGCAAATCAAACGACGGGTTTATGTGCCGAAAATGCAAAATTATGCGCGCTTTTTCGAGATTATTCGCAATCCGACCGAGCAAGATATCACGGTGGATGTCGAAATTTTTGGCACATTGGGATCGGGTAAAAATACTGTTTTGAAAGCGGAACAACAGCAATTTCTGATCACCGAAGACAGTCGCGGTAATCAACCCACGTTGTTGCACTATCATTCGCAAGTGGGCAGCAGTTTGACCGCGACTTATACCTTGGATAACGGGCAGTTACGTTGGATTTATCCCAATTTGACCATTCCCGCCGGACAAGCAAAACGTTTGGTTTATTTCGTGGCGCAAACGACCGATGTGGACGCAGCGACGCAGGTGGCAATGTATATTTTTAGTAATCCTTCAGCACTTTACGAAGGCATTGGCGACGGACGCAGCGAAATTCCCAATTTTACCCCGCCTACTCCCACACCGAACAGCGATTTTTCTCAAGCCCCTTTTTTGAATGCGGGCGAAACTCGAAGCGGTATTTTGGAGGAGCAAGACAGTTTATCGCATCAACGCGCCAATACGCCGAGTGATTTGTACGCCATTCACCTGACCGCCGGGCAACAGGTGGCAATTCGGATGTCTGCGTTTTTTAACAGCTATTTGTATTTATTTGCCGATAGCGCGGGGAGTCAATTGTTGGCGAGTAATGATGATCAAAATGTGGATACCACCAACGCGCAATTGTTGTTTACTGCACCACAAGAGGGAAATTATTATCTCGAAGCCACTGCTCACGATCAAAATGAACGCGGTATGTACACCTTAGAAATTACCAACGCGTCAAATGAACCGCCTCAAGTGTATTCATTTCAAATAGATACCGACAGTTTCACCGCGCCCAGCTTGGTGCAATTGACCGATTTTAGCACCGATGTCGATGGGCAAATCAAGCAACGGTGTTGGCAATTTGGCGATGGCAGTCCGGTGAGTTGTGCGTCAGAAACGGCAACGATAAGCCATACTTATCAACAAGCTGGACATTATAGCATCAGTTTAACCGTGCAAGATGACAAGGGCGCGTGGGGGCATAAGTCGCAACCGTTATCCATTCGTGCCGCGGCAGAAGGCGTGGTGTTGCCGGTTTCAAACACAGTGACGGGGGAATTAAGCAGTGCTGACAAATATTCACAAACTCGCTCAAATTCTTTTGCGGATCGTTATCGACTGACTTCCGTGACCGCGGGGCAGGAGTTGGTTATCGACATGCAATCGCAAGATGTTGATAGTTATCTTTATTTATATGACGAATTCCATCGTTTATTGCGAATTGATGACAACAGCGGCGGTGGGCAACATGCCCATTTGCGTTATACTCCCGTGCGTGATGGTGATTTATACGTGGAAGCCACTACTTTTGAAGACAATAAGTTAGGCAATTATAGCCTGAGTTTAACCTTAGCAACTGCGGACACATCAGTGAAAATTCCCGTTGAAGCCATCACTTCATTACAAAATCCATTGGAAAATTTATTTGTTGCCCGTCTGCCAGAGAGTTTTCAACCAAACTTTTTGACGTGGAATTTTGGTGACAACACAACCTCCGTTTCCACCGATAAAGCGATTGTTTCTCATGTATTTAAACGAAGTGGACAATTTACGGTCGAAGTCACTGCCACCAATGCTGCGGGAAAAACGGCAACCGGCAGTCAAACATTTACCGTGAATCATCAAGTGGTTGCCCCATTGACTCGTTTCAGTGCCACGCCGTTGTTTGGAGAGAAGCCATTGCGAGTATTTTTTACCAATGAATCGCGTTCTGACCTAGGTAACGATACGTTACGCTATTTATGGCAATTTGGGGACGGCGAGATTTCCACCAATACGCACCCGGCGCATACGTTTACCCGCGAAGGTATGTATCAGGTTGTATTAAAAACGTTTTCAACCGTCACGCAACAAAGTGCTTCATTTAGTCTGCCGGTGGTGGTCATTGATCGCAGCAGTGCCAATGTGCCTGTCACGCAAGCCGCTCGGCTACGTCCTCAAGTGTTGCTTGCTGGATTTGATCCGATGTTGGTGGATTTATTGGATACGGATGTGAAATTATTCGCCATTGTGCGCCCCGGCAATACGCCCATTCAAACCGTGCGAGTGACTCGTAACAATGAAGATTTTACCTTGGTCATGCAGCATGTCGCGACCTATCCGAATGGCGATCAACGTTTTGAAGCGGTTTATACTTTTCCGTTGGGCAGTTTTCCTGTCATCACCTTGGGTAATTTGTTTGGCGATCAAAATGGACAGTTTCGGATTCAAGCGGTTGATCAAGCGGGACAATTTCACGCCTTCCCTAATTTAGAAATCAGTGATAATCCATCCTTGCCCACCGTGCCACATTCCTTGCATATTGAACCATTGCGAGAAGTGGGAATTCGGCGCAGTCAGCCGCAAGTGTTGGGCGCAGGTTATGATCCCGCCTTGGTGGATAAAAATGATGCACAATTTACGGTTCGGGCGGTGGTACGTGAGGGTTTATATCCGATTAGCAACGTGGTATTGCAGCAAAATAAGAGCACGTTCGCCATGCCCATGCAGTTAAGCGAGATTTTGCCCAACGGCGATAAATTGTACAGTGTGGCGTATCATTATCCGCAAGGGAGTTTTGATCCGGGGACGTTGGGCAATTTGTTTGGCGATCAAGCCTATCAATTCATGATCGCGGTGACGGATGAAATGCAGCAAATTCATCGCTTTCCTGAATTCAAAATTGGTAATTATCCCGCACAGTGATTTGTTGTTGCAACACTGAGGAGTTACGCACTTAGGATGCGAACTGACTGAATTCAGACACGTTACATTTTGAATTGCGTAATTCCTAACCAAGTTGAACTTGGTAACGAGATGACGCTGGCGCATCTGGACTGCATTCCAACGCCCATGACGACTACAAAGCTATTAAGAGTAAACACGCATGAAGTTTGAGTGGGACGAAAGTAAAAACCAGATTAACATTAGCAAGAGTAGGGTGTATAAGCAAAGCGTCATACACCGTTGTGAATGTGAACTACTTTGGTGCATGACACTGCGTTTATGCACCCTACTCTTGCTGATTATCTCTGCAAGAAAAGCAACGAGTCAAGAAAAGGTGACCTACTTACGAAGGATACAAAAATGAAAGATGAATATGACTTTTCTCACGCTGAACAGGGTAAATTCTATAGAACCGATTTGACATCTTCAAACTCAGTAAAAAAGTAAAGTTTAAAAA
>DYNO01000110.1 GCA_020721025.1 Thiomargarita sp.
AAAATGGATTTTCTTTTTCGCTAAAGCGTTCAAGTAATTGATTATAGCAATGTCTGACCGTACCACAAGCCTTATTGAGGTATTCTTTTTGCTCCTCTGTGGGTCTTAATTCAACCTTGTGTGCTAGTAACATGGCTTAGTCCGGTACTTTAAATATTTTGTCAATTTAACCCAATTGTACAATAGTGGTTGTCTATCCGCAAATCTATAAACGATTTAGGAACACTATATTAGAAATTATTCTGAATTCTTCAAAAAAATCATCTGAAAGTGACACAACCTCATGATAAAATTCATCTGCCTACTGTATATTTTTGGAATCTTTCTATTTGCGACCGGTTGCAGTCAACATCCTGATGTAAGCCGATTTAATTTGGAAGAAGGCAAAAGGCTGTTTACAATAACATTTGTATTGCTTGCCATCTTGCCGGAATGCCCAGTGCTGCCCCCAAATTGGGAGATCGAGCCGTTTGGGCACCCCGCATTGCTCAAGGAATGGATGGGTTGTTCAACCATGCGTTAAATGGATTAAACGATATGCCTGCCAAGGGCGGTCATCCACAATTATCTGATATGGAAGTGAAAAATGCGGTGGCATACCTCGTCAGTCATTCGTGGTAATTGCGACAAACCACTGTAACATATCATATTTTAAATCTAACCAAATATTCTTCTCGTTTTCAATAAGTTGATCGCCAATGCTTAAAAAAATTATTTCTCCCATTCGTTTAGGCGTGAATGTTGACCATGTTGCCACCCTGCGCCAAGCCCGTGGCACTCGCTATCCTGATCCCCTTTATGCTGCGTTAGAAGCTGAACAAGCCGGTGCAGATTTGATTACCATGCACTTGCGTGAAGATCGTCGCCATATTCAAGAACATGATGTATTGGCTGCAAAAGAGCGGTTATTGACCCGTTTAAATTTGGAAATGGCTGTGACGAATGAAATGCTCAGTTTTGCAGAAAAAATTCGTCCCGAAGAAGTTTGCTTAGTGCCTGAACGGCGGCAAGAATTGACTACGGAAGGCGGTTTGGATGTGGTCAAGCAGCGGGATAAAATTGAGGCAGCGTGTCAACTATTGGGCGCGGCGGACATTCAAGTTTCCCTGTTTATTGATCCTGATCTTGCACAAGTGGAAATGGCGGCAGAAATCGGTGCGCCTGTGGTGGAAATTCACACCGGACGGTTTGCCGATGCCAAGGAAACTTCAAAAAATAGAGAATTGCAACGGATTCTTGAAGCGGTGACACGAGCTAAGTCATTGGGATTACAAGTGAATGCCGGACATGGTTTAAATTATCAAAATGTAGGTAAGATTGCCGCGATTGCAGAAATCAGTGATTTAAACATCGGTCATGCCATTGTAGCACAAGCTGTTTTTGTTGGATTCAGCGAAGCCGTGCGAGAAATGAAACGCTTGATGATCGCTGCCCGTTTGACTGAACCATTCTCGGAATAAAAACATTTTAATGCCTGTTGATAGGCTCTGCTTCGTGAGGTGCAAATCGTCAAGCAGAGCTTGGTAACGAGCGAAACCAAAAAGTTGGTAAATTTCAGTTCATTCGATCAATAATCCCCACCGTCTCAACGCTCACCGTGCAAACTTTCCGTAATAAATCAATGACTTGCTCCTTGTAATCGGCAAATTGATACGTGTTGAACTTTTCCAAAATCGTCTTGTCTGAGGGCGTTTTCTCTTTGTATTGGTCAAGAATCCATTCCAACGCCGAGCGATTGCCCAGTTGATATTCCCACGCCTGCACAGGAATTTCAGACAACGTAGTGATTTCATCAATCTCAATTTTACCCGCCACCTTGTCCGCTTTTAATTTCACTTTGGGCTTTGCCGCCGGATTTTTGAGCGGTTTATCATCACGACGCAGCGGATAGGGCGTTGCCGTTTCATAATCAATATGCAATGTTATCAATTGTTTGCCCCACGTTGCCCATCTCCAAAAATCATCGTGTAACGGAATTCTGGGAAAATCACGTTTGAGATTCTGCGCGTATTTTTGCCGATAGCGAGGATCGTGCAGCACCGCATAAACATAATGAAATATATCGAGTTTTTCAATTTTTCTGTCTGACGTAGGGTGTATAAGCGAAGCGTCATACACCTTTGAATCTTCAATACTTTTGGTGCATGGCACTGCGTTTATGCACCCTACGCTATTCTGACAATAACGCTCCCGAAACAATTTCAACGCCCAATCCGTAATATTTTCAACCCGTTGCGAGTCTTCATAACGATACAGCGGGAGACATTGAGCACCAGCAGGCATCGCATTTAAATCAATAATCGAATCCAAACCAACCACATGAAAATCTTTTGGCGAGCTTATGCCCGGAATAGCAATGATCTTATTTTCTTTTGAATTGAAGATGTTAAACCATTGATAAGTCATCCCATTGAAATGCTTATCAAAATAGAACTGCATTTTAACAAATGGTCGATAAGAACTCACTACAATCAGTTGCTTATCAAAATATTTTTTTACTTGCCGCTCTTTGTGTCTATCCAATTCTCGATCCCATTTGATCTTAAATTTGTCTTCAAACGAACCATTCAATACAGTATTTTGATAAATATCAATGAAATATAAAATTTTAGATTCTAAATTTTCTTGAGAGAAATCATAGACCCATTCATCACGTTGAGTTGCTATACCTCTTGAAAACAATTGAAAAATCGCTTGTTGACTTTTTCCCGCTTTGACTTCTTTATCAATCAATGGGATAAGTTCATCAAAATCGTTGTCAGTTTGATTAATCCAATTGCACTTGCGATCTGGATTTATCAATTCAAAAGCAATATCGCCAAAATCCTTAATACCTTGTATCCACTCAAATTTTTCACGTCTAGTTGCTCGGATATCACACGGATGAATATATCGAATTTGGCAATTGCGTTCCGTTCTGTCCCCCTTTTTGACCAAAAACATCACAGCGATACCCACAGCCGCCGCCGTTCCAAAAACGGTGTGTTCCTCGTTCATCCAAATGCCATCTTTTCCAGAAAGTTTACGGATATCACCACCAAAATCAACCACATACGCATAGTCAAATTCATTTTGAATCGCTTTTCTTAATCCATCAAAAGCCCGCGCATCAATAAATGAACTATTTGAAATAAAACAAATAATTCCTTGATTGCTGTTTATTCTGTCACTTGCCCAACGATAAAAACGAGTGTACATATCATAAACCACAATCTGATTTTGCGCCGTACCCTGCTTAATATAAGTTTCCTTAATTCGCCGGTCGATGTCCTGATATGCGCGGTTAGCATTTTGAAAATTATAATTTTCCTGTTTCGCGTTATACGGTGGATTGCCAATAATCACGCTAATCGTCTTCTCATTCTGTCGCTTAATCCGAGCCACATTTTCCAACGAGATTGCGCCGAACATATCATCTTGTTTATGCTTATAATTCAACGCTTGCACATTATCCAACGTATCGACAAAACACAAATTGTTAAACTCCTGAAAATAGCCCATTTTCCGCTGAAAAACTGCCTCAATATTCAAATTCGCGACATAATACGGCAACAGAGCCATTTCATTCGCATGAATCTCAAATTGATACTTATACGCCAACTGCTGCGGGGGCAGATGCTCAATCAACTGCGTTATAAACGTTCCGGTGCCCGTGCAAGGGTCTAAAATTTCAACATTTTTACTTCCCAAAGTTTTAGAAAAATGCCGTTCGAGCAAAAAATCCGTCCCAGCAAGCATAAAATCAACAATTTCATTCGGCGTGTAAACAATTCCCAACCGATCCGCCGCTTCCGGATGATACGAGCGATAAAAATTCTCATAAATCACTTTCAAAAACTTCTGCTTTTCCGCATGACTGACCATTTCATTGGCGCGCGCCTTCACCGTGTTGTAATAAGGACGAATATCGGCGAGTAAATTCTGCTTAGTCTGCCCACGAAAAAAAGTTTTTTCCACCTCATACAAACTTTGCGCGATATTGTTCTCACGATGATAATCCGCGTTATTGAAGATAGAAATAAAAATTTCTTCAGTTAAAATGTGTTGAATCAACATCTCACGCACATCGAATAATTCCAAATTCGGATTAATCGACTCACGACAAAGTTTCAGAAATACCTCAGTTTTTTCCACAAATGCCGGATTTTGCAACGCAGCATTTTCAATCATTTTACGCAGCACATCCAAAACTTGGGGCAAATCGCGGCTAAACTGAACAATTGCTTCATTAAATTGAACAATTTCAGGACGTTCATAATTAATAAAAGTCTGCAATAATTCCAACAACGGCTCCGGCTCATTCATATTCACTTCAAGCCTACGCCCCGCCTGAAAAAGCACCGCCCGCTGTGTGTCTTCAAACAAAATATTATTGTCTGGATAACCGCGTTGAAACTTCGCCTCAATCTCAACCGCCAAATTGTCTTTAGAATCCTTGCTTTCCCAATAACCATAATCAAATTGCAACACGCTACGCAAAATGCCGTCGGGCTTAATCACTGTCCCAGATGCCGTTTTTATTGCCACCTCGCGCACCAATTCCAAATTTTTCGGACGCGCCAACCCATTGACCAAATTGACAAAAGCACCTTTCAGCGTATCCTCATTCACAGAACCGCTAAACTGTTGAATTCGATGTAATTCGTTATAATATTGATTGACATATTGCAAAGACATAGTAACCGACCGAGAAAAAGTGAACAATATTTTTGAATTTTACTGCAATTTATCCTCAAAATACAGCAACGTGCAAATAACCAAATAAGTATTTTTTGACAATCCAAAAATATATAAAAATCATCAAATTACAAAAACAGACATCATATTGAATCACTTGATGTTATCGCAGAATTGACAGAGTTGACAATAATCGCTAATTTTGCTACGATTTACTCTGATTTACTATGAATCGCATACCATGAAATACTACACCAGCAGAGAAGCATCTCGAATTCTCGGTGTCCACCCAGATTCACTAAGAAAATGGGCGGACAACGGTGAAATTAACTGCATCAAAACCAAGTCAGGTCAAAGACGTTATGATGTCGATAGTTACATTGGAAAATCAACCACTTCCACCACAATCTGCTACTGTCGAGTTTCAAGTCATAAGCAGCGAGATGATCTTGACCGACAAGTCGAATTCTTGCGAAATCAATATCCTACCGCAGAATTTGTCAAAGACATTGGAAGTGGACTCAATTTCAAACGAAAAGGTCTTAAAACCATTTTAGAACGAGCGATGTCGGGAACTAACATCACTCTTGTGGTTGCCCACCGAGACAGACTTGCGAGATTTGGGATTGACCTCATTCGCCAAGTCATTGAGCAAAATGGTGGAAAACTCGTGGTTCTCGACGAGACTTTACTCTCGCCAGAACAAGAGCTTACCAACGAATTGTTCGATATACTTGACGTACTCTCAGAAAGAATGCCAGAACTTAAAAGTTATAAAAAGCAAATCCATCAAATTGTCACTGACTCCAGAACAGAATCGTCTGTTTAAGCATTGGCACAATGTGAGTCGATGGGTTTTTAATCAAGCACTTAACTTCATGATTGTTTATGAAACGGATGAAGTAAAAAAAATCGGTTCAGCAAAACGCATTAAGTTATTGAATGGGCAGTGGATCAATCGTGACATCATAGGCGCACGTAATGTCTTGTTATGTGCCTTGGTAGATCAACCCCATAAAGTAACGTGGCAGTTAGGGAATGTTAGTGATCCTAGCATTCCATAGGAAAAAATGATCGGAAGTATGTTATCATCTGCGCAATTTTACGTGTCCACAGTGCAACTCGAATGAATTTAGCCCATCTGCAAACTTTAGAAACGCAACTGCAAGATGTCATGCGCTGCGACGCTTATCGCCTCAAAAAACGTCTGCACGCCCTCAAAACGCAATGCAAAGCCAAAAATTCGCCAGATTTGCAACAATTCGAGCAATTGACCGCCGATATTCACACCTCATTACAACGACGACAACAACGGTTACTCAACCTCCCCACGCCCAATTTTCCCGAAGAATTGCCGATCAGCGAACATCGTGACCGGATTGCAGAAGCGATTCAAAATCATCAAGTTATCGTGATTGCCGGTGAAACCGGATCGGGCAAAACCACCCAGATTCCCAAAATTTGCCTCACATTACAACGGGGAGTTGCCGGGCTGATTGGCTGTACCCAACCTCGGCGAATTGCAGCGCGCACCATTGCTGCACGGGTTGCCAGTGAATTAGAAACAACGCTTGGTCAAACCGTAGGTTACAAGATTCGCTTCAACGACAAAATGAGCGAACACAGCTATATCAAATTCATGACCGATGGGATTTTGCTGGCAGAAACGCAAAGCGACAAATTCTTAGAAAACTACGATACGTTAATCATTGATGAAGCTCACGAACGCAGCCTCAATATTGACTTTTTGCTCGGTTATCTCAGGCAACTGCTACCCAAGCGTCCAGATTTAAAATTAATCATCGCCTCTGCCACCATCGACACGCACCGCTTTTCCAAACATTTCAACAATGCCCCCATCGTTGAAGTGTCCGGGCGCACCTATCCGGTGGAAGTTCGTTATCGTCCATTATTGACCGATGACGAAGACGAGCAAGATCGAGACATGCAGCAGGCGATTGTCGATGCCATTGATGAAATTTCAATACACGACCGTCAAGGCGACATTTTAATTTTTCTCAGTGGTGAGCGTGACATACGAGACACGACCGAGACTTTACGCAAACATAAATTGCTCAATACCGAGATTTTGCCGCTTTACTCGCGATTATCCATTGAAGAACAAAATCGCGTTTTTCAAGCAACGGGCAAACGGCACATCGTGCTTGCCACCAATGTCGCTGAAACTTCGCTGACAGTGCCGAGAATTAAAGCAGTTATCGACACCGGCGTGGCGCGGCTCAGTCGCTACAGTGTGCGAATTAAAGTGCAACGGTTGCCGATAGAAAAAATTTCGCGCGCCAGTGCGGATCAACGCAAAGGACGCTGTGGACGGATTGCGCCGGGGCTTTGTATCCGATTGTATTCAATAGATGATTTTCTGCAACGCCCTGAATTTACCGATCCAGAAATTTTACGCACTTCGCTCGCTTCGGTCATTTTGCAGATGTTGGCGTTGAAACTAGGCGATATCAGCGATTTTCCATTTCTTGACCCGCCGAATCAGAAAATGATCAACGACGGATTCACACTGTTGATAGAATTGGGTGCAGTCGATGAAAAACGGCAGCTCACCGAAATTGGGCGACAATTGGCAAAATTACCGCTTGACCCGCGTTTAGGACGCATGATTTTACAAGCAAAACATGAAAATTGTCTGCGTGAAGTTTTAATTATTGCCAGCGCGCTCAGTATTCAAGACCCGCGAGAACGTCCGATGGATAAACAAGATGCGGCTGATCTGGCACAACGAAAGTTCACTGATGAGCGTTCAGATTTCTTGTCATTTCTCAAACTTTGGGACTTTTTTCACGAAAACGAGCATCATTTATCAAAAAGCAAGTTGCGTCACCTCTGTCATGAACATTTTTTATCCTATTTGCGCTTGATAGAATGGCAGGACATTCACCATCAATTATTGACCTTGGTGAAAGAAATGGGCTGGAAAATCAACGAAATCGGCTGGACAGCCCAGCAACAAGGCACCGAAGCTGAATTTGCAGCGATGGTGTATGATCCGATTCATCGTGCCCTGCTCAGTGGTCTGTTAGGAAATATTGCCTGCAAAAGTAACGAAGAACATTATTTAGGCTGTAGAAACATTAAGTTATATCTTTTTCCCGGCTCCGGATTGTTCAAAAAACAACCCAAATGGCTGATGGCGGCGGAACTGGTCGAAACATCACGTTTGTATGGGCGGGGCGCGGCAAAAATCAATGTTGAATGGGTTGAACAATTGGCGGGAAATTTATGTCATACCAGCTATTTTGAGCCTCATTGGGAAAAAAATTCAGGTTTTGTCGCCGCTTACGAAAAAGTAACGCTTTACGGTTTAGTGATTGTACCCAAGCGAAAAATCAATTTTGGGCCCCTCGATTCAAAAACCGCGCGCGAGATTTTTATTCAAAAAGCCTTGGTTGAAGGTGAATATCACAGTCGTGACAAATTTTTCCAACATAATCGAGAATTAATCAATGAAATCGAGACGTTGGAACACAAAGCGCGCCGTCAAGACATTTTAGTCGATGAACGCCGTATTTTTGAATTTTATGATGCCAAACTGCCCGCGACGGTCTATGATGCCCCAAGTTTTGAAAAATGGCGCAAACCAGCGGAACACGATCAGCCTAAGATTTTGTTTTTACAGCGTGAAGATTTGATATTACCCAGCGGCGATAAAGTCACAGATAACAATTTTCCAGATTACCTTGCTATCGGTCAAGTGCAGTTGCCATTGAGCTATCATTTCGAGCCGGGGCATGAAAAAGATGGCGTGACAGTGGAAATTCCTTTGGCATTGTTAAACCAATTACCACCGCAACCCTTTGAATGGCTTGTGCCGGGACTGTTAGAAGAGAAAATTGTGGCATTGTTGCGGAGCCTGCCCAAATCCTTGCGTAAGCTATTTGTGCCAGTTCCAGACGTGGCGCGCGAGGCATGGGAAAATTTTACTCAGACCACCGAATTGCAGCAATATGGACTGTACCAGACGTTATATTCATTTTTGCAGCGTAAACGGGGCGAGGCATTGCCCAAAGAAATTTTTGATATTGCGACTTTGCCGTTGCATTTATTGATAAATTTTCAACTAGTGGCAGAGGGCAAGGTGTTAGATAACGGGCGTGATTTGCTCACGTTACAACAAAAATGGGGCAGTCACGCCAGCCAAAATACGCAACAACAAATTGCAACAATGAGCGGTTTTAAGCAGGGACAGTTAAAAACGTGGAGTTTTGGCGAGTTAGCCGAGCAAGTTGATTTGCAAATCAATGGGATCATGGTGAAAGGTTTTCCCACCTTGATCGATAAAGACACCCATGTCGAATTGCATGTCTTGGATAATCCGAAGCTGGCACAACAGGAATTGACCAAGGGTTTGCGGCGATTATTTTTGTTGAACATTCCATCGAAAAACTTGATCAAGCAAATGCCCATCAACCATAAATTATGTTTGCAATACATTAAGTTAGGCACGGAAGAGCAGTTGAAAATTGATATTTTAGCGGCTTCGGTGGATACAGTGTTTTTAATCGCTCCGTTGCCCAAAAACGCCGCGCAATTTGAACAACGACTCTCTGAGGGCAAGAAACAATTGCTGACGGTGGCGAATGAATTTGCAGATACGTTGTCGAATTTATTAACTGAGTTTGCCGCAGTAAATTCGCGCTTGGTAAAACTCAGTGATCAGAAATTTTTGATGCTGTCGGAAGTGAGAAATCATTTAAATTCATTAATTTATACCGGCTTCGTGCGACAAACTCCATTGGCACAGTTAAAACATTTTCCGCGTTATTTGAAAGCTGTACAAATTCGTTTGGATAAGTTGGAACGTGACCCAGCGAAAGATGAGGTGAAAGCCACCCAATTGCGTCCGTTGTGGCAGGCATATTGGCAGAAACTTACACAACAATCTGATAAACATCAAGAAAATGTCGCATTGCAAGAATTTCGCTGGCTACTTGAAGAATTGCGGGTATCGCTTTTTGCTCAAGAATTAAAAACGGTGTGTCCTATCTCGTTGCAACGATTAGAAAAATTGTGGGAGCAATTGCAATAAATCGCGTTGGCGACCACATCATACCAAATTGTAAAAATGTTAATTTTTTGTGTTTAGGTGACACATTACTGATTGAGATCATATTATGAAGTTAAATTTTCTTGAATTTGAACAACCTATCGCTGAACTGGAAGCAAAAATTGATGAACTGCGTTATGTCAGCAATGAAAAAGACATCAATATCAGCGATGAAATTGCCCGGTTGCGCACCAAGAGTAGTGAATTGACGAAAACGATTTTTGCGAACTTGACCGCGTGGCAGGTTTCTCAGTTGGCTCGTCATCCGCAACGACCCTATCTATTTGATTATATTGAAAGAATTTTCAGCAATTTTCACGAATTGCATGGGGATCGGGCATTCAGTGATGATCATGCGATAGTGGGTGGAATTGCGCGTCTGAAAGATCGTCCAGTGATGGTGATTGGGCAACAAAAAGGTCGAGATATCAAGGAGAAGCTACAGCGTAACTTTGGGATGCCGCGTCCAGAAGGGTATCGTAAGGCATTACGGTTGATGCAGATGGCGGAGCGGTTTCATTTGCCAATTCTGACGTTTATTGACACACCGGGGGCATATCCGGGGGTGGATGCGGAAGAAAGGGGACAAAGTGAGGCAATTGCGCGGAATTTGTACATAATGTCGGGCTTAAAAACACCGATTATTTGTACAGTGATTGGTGAAGGTGGATCGGGCGGAGCGTTGGCGATTGGAGTGGGGGATCGGATGTATATGCTTGAATATAGCACTTATTCCGTGATTTCTCCAGAAGGTTGTGCGTCTATTTTGTGGAAAAGTGCTGATAAAGCTGCGGAAGCTGCGGAAGCAATGGGGATTACGTCGCATCGGTTGAAAGAATTGGGCTTGATTGATGATGTGATTATGGAACCATTGGGTGGGGCCCATCGAAATGTGAAACAGATGGCTGAAAATCTCAGTTTGGCATTGGAACAGGCTTTAGAACAACTTTTGCAGTTCTCTATCGTTGATTTGGTTGAGAAACGCTACCAACGTTTTATGCAATTTGGTTGTTTTGAAACAGCGTAGAATGATTAAATTTGAGCTAGTTCCTGTTACCGAAACAACTACATTTAGTTTAATATGGCTACATACGATTCAATCATCAATACTTATCTGACATTGACTCCCTGCGACTGAAATCAGTCGTTTACCGCAATTGATAGCGGTTCATAACAGGTGATTAGCAATTTGATTAATGATGATATAGGATGTTTTTGCCGTGCCACTTTACAAAACTAACGGTACATGATACATTTTTCCTTTAAGTAAACGAAAACCAAGTTTGCTTGAAATGGTTGTAAATTCAAAAATACCAATCACAAAGCTCGAAAACCAAGACATTGGGATTGGTGCGCTCATAGGATGGTTTCTATGAGCTTTGTCGGTTACGACCTGATGAGCCTAAAAACTCATCTGCATT